>JACMKY010000403.1 GCA_014379925.1 Cytophagales bacterium
AGTCCGACTTCGTGCAGCGTCTTCACCCGGCGCAGGATCCGGGGCTGGTTCTCGAAGAAGTCCACCGCCTGCTCCACGGTCATGTCGAGCACGTCGGAAATGGACTTGCCCTTGAAGCGCACCTCCAGCGTTTCGCGGTTGTAGCGTTTGCCCTTGCAGGTCTCGCAGGGCACGTACACGTCGGGCAGGAAGTCCATCGCGATGGTTTTCATTCCCGCCCCCTCGCAGGTTTCGCACCGGCCGCCCTTCACGTTGAACGAGAAGCGTCCCGGCTTGTAGCCCCGGATCTTGGCCTCCGGCAGGTCGGAAAACAGGCTGCGGATGTCGGTGAACATGCCCGTGTAGGTGGCCGGGTTGGAGCGGGGCGTGCGCCCGATCGGCGACTGATCCACTTCGATGACCTTGTCGAGGTGTTCCAGCCCTTCAATCGCCTGGTAGGGCATGGGCTCGCGTTTCGAGCGGAAAAAGTGCTGATTGAGGATGGGAAACAGCGTATCGTGGATCAGCGTGGATTTGCCGCTGCCCGACACCCCCGTCACGCAGACCATTTTGCCCAGCGGGAGCCGGAGCGTGACGTTCTTGAGGTTGTGCCCCTTCGCCCCGCGGAGGGCCAGTTCCCGGCCGTTGCCTTCGCGCCGCTGCCGGGGCACGTCAATGCCCTTTTCTCCGTTGAGGTAGGCCGCCGTGGTGCCGTTGTTGCGCAGAAATTCCGCCGGGGTGCCCGCGCCCACCACCTGGCCACCGTGCCGGCCCGCGCCGGGGCCGATGTCGAGGATGTAGTCGGCGTGGAGCATCATGTCCTTGTCGTGTTCCACCACCAGCACCGTGTTGCCCAGGTCGCGGAGGTTTTTCAACGCCCCGATCAGCTTCACGTTGTCGCGCTGGTGCAGGCCGATGCTGGGCTCGTCCATGATGTAAAGCACCCCCACCAGCTGCGTCCCGATCTGGGTGGCCAGGCGGATGCGCTGCGCTTCCCCGCCCGACAGCGTGCGCAGGGCGCGGTCGAGGGTGAGGTAGTCGAGCCCGATGTCGAGCAGAAAGCCCATGCGCTTGCGGATCTCCTTCAGGATTTCGGTCGCAATCAGGTTTTGCCGCTCGGTCAGCCGGCCCTCCAACCCCGTAAACCACGCCGCCAACTGGGTAACGTCGCGTTGGGCCAGCTCGGCAATGTTCCGGCCGTCGATTTTGAAGAACAGCGCTTCCTGCTTCAGGCGCGCTCCCCCGCAATCGGGACAGGTTTTCTCCTTGAGGTATTCCCCGATCCATTCCTGCGTTTTCTCCGTGCCGTACTCCTGCTGCCGTTTCATGAAGCTGATGATGCCTTCAAACTTGGCGTTGTAGGTCGTGCCGGGGTACTTCACCGAAGGCACCGGCACGGTCTCGCCGTTGCCCTGCATCAGCAACTGAATCAGTTCGGGCGGGAAGTTCTTGAGCGGGGTATTGATGGTGATGCCCGGGTGGTTTTTCAGAATGGCGACGATTTCCTTGAAGATCCACACGTCGCGGTACTCGCCCAGCGGGGCAATGCCGCCCCGGCCGATGCTCAGGTTCCGGTCGGGCACGATGGCCGCTTCCGAGATCTCCTCCACCGTGCCCAGGCCGTGGCAAGTGGGACACCAGCCGTAGGGAGAATTGAAGGAAAACGTGTTGGGTGCCGGTTCGTCGTAGGCGATGCCGGAAGTAGGGCACATCAGGTACTGGGAGAAGGCCTGCGTCTTGCCCGTTTCGTCCAGTGCCAGCAGCAGGCCCTTGCCGTGGTGCAAGGCCGTGGCCACCGACTGGGAAATGCGAAAGCGGTCATCGGGTCTTACCACCACCCGGTCCACCACAATTTCGACGTCGTGCGTTTTGTAGCGGTCCAGTTGCATGTTGGCAACAATGTCCACGATCTCCCCATCGGTGCGCACCTTGGTGAAGCCCAGCTTGGCCACCTGCACGAAAACCTCGCGGTAGTGTCCCTTGCGTCCCTTCACGATGGGCGCCAGCAACGTGAGTTTCTTCCCGTTGAAGTGCGCCAGGAGGTGTTCGATGATCTGGTCCTGCGATTGCTTCGCCATCCGTTCGCCCGTCGCGTAGGAGAAGGCCTCGGCGGTGCGGGCGAAGAGCAGGCGCATGAAGTCGTAGATCTCCGTCACCGTGCCCACCGTGGAGCGCGGGTTCTTGGAAGTCGTTTTCTGTTCGATGGAAATGACCGGGCTCAGGCCGTTGATCTTGTCCACATCGGGGCGCTCCATGTCGCCGAGAAACGAGCGGGCGTAGGCCGAGAAGCTCTCCAGGTAGCGGCGTTGCCCTTCGGCGTAGATGGTGTCGAAGGCCAGCGACGACTTGCCGCTGCCGCTGATGCCGGTCACCACCACCAGCTTGTTGCGGGGAATGGTGACGTCGATGTCCTGGAGATTGTGCTCCCGCGCCCCGTACACCTCAATGGCTTCGTAGCCGGTGGCATCGGTGGAAACGGCCGGGGAGGGGGTTGCGACGGGTTGGGTGGCGGAATGGGGCATCCGACAAAGGTAGGCAATTCCGGGCTTCGGCGGGCAGGGAAAGGGACGTTGCCAACGCCGGGTGCGCCATCCCGTTGCGGGCTGCCAACGGTCGCGAAGGTCAGGAAATTTCGAACGGCGGAGATACCCCTCCAAGTGCGGGCAAACAAAACAGGCCACCCTTTCGTCAAGGGTAGCCTGCCTGGTCGGGATCTTTGCGTTACACCAATTGCGGTTTCTTCGCTTCGATCAACCAGCGTTTGGCCACTTCGTGATCCCCGAAGGTTTGGGTTCTGGGGTCAGCGTTCATCGCCGCCAGGGTCTGGTTGATGGACAACTGGCTGAAAGCGTTGGGAGAAATGATCCAAGCCAAGTGCTGCAACCCGGCCGCGTACATCCGGGGAAACCAGTTGTTGGCCACCCATTCGGCCGCGCCCTGCCAGGGACCGGTTACCAGCCGGTTGTCGTTCAGCATTTTGTTGCAGGACTTCTTTCTGAGTAGTTCGAGCATTTTATCACACCCGGCCTTAACGGAATCAACCGTCTGGTAACCCTTCCAGTTGACGTACAGGATACGGTTTTCGGAATCGTACGCAATGTCAATGTTCTTGGAGTTGAACAACACCTCAGTTTCCATAAAGTTTGTTTTTGAATGAATGGTTGAAAACGAAGGTAGGCCGACTACCGGGGCGGACTGCGACGGAAATAACTGTTTCATTACGCGGGATATTTTATTGCCGACAATGAAGACAACGCCTCGTTTGACGATCTCGTCCAGACCAGGGCGACCCTTCAGAGCGGGGACGCTTCGTACCAAAAAAGCCAAGGTTGGGGATCCAGCCTTGGCTCTTTGGTGAGTGAACATTGAACTGGCTTACTTATCCCACCACACGCGGGTATCCAGGTTGTCGGGTCCCTGGCGACCAATGGCCTGCTGCACGTTGCCCAGATTGACCGACAACTCGGAATCCGGGTAACTCAACCGGCGAATGAAGGCGCCGCTGATCGCCCGCCCGGGGTACGGATTGGGCGTGAGCGCCGGAAAACCGCTGCGCCGGAAATTGGCAAACGTTTCGGGGCCGTTCGGAAAGGAAGCG
>JACMKY010000404.1 GCA_014379925.1 Cytophagales bacterium
GCAATGACCATCAGCGCAGTACCAATGATCAACACCACCTTTACAAGCCCGTTTACTCCTGGCTCCAGCACCGATTCTGATTCGTTGGCCGGATCGTAGTGCACCGCCACGGATTGACCCACGCGGTACCGGTTTTTTACCTTTGCTGCCGCTACCGAAGAGGAGGTGCTTATTTGGTGGCCAAAGAACACCCGGTTAGATACGTATTCTCCACTGGGCAGTACGTACCGGTAGCAAATTTCTGCCCTGAAAGTGACGCCATCCCGATCGTTGTCAACATCTAGTTCGGATACCATTACTTCTCCCCGCGTGGTTGGCCAATCCAGGCTGGCTTCTGCTTTTAAAAAAAGTGCCGTGCCGTAGATCGTGAAAACAACTCCAATCAAGCCCGTTAACAGCAGCGCCAGGTTTCCTTGATTGCTAAAAAATCCTTCCATCATTCAGTGAAAATGGATGTTACGCTGCTGGCCCTATAAAACGGCTGGTTTTCTTTGGGGACATTGGATTCTTAGAAGAACAATCATTCAATCGCCAACGGCCAGCCCAAAGGTTATCGGAGCAGGGTCACTGCACCCGTATACTGCATCGTCTCTCCGTTGATTAGCTCCACCTCTATCTGGTACGCGTACAGACCTGTGCTTACTGGTTTGCCCTTGTAGGTTCCATCCCATCCGTAGGGGAGAACTGACGCCGGCAGATTCTTCTTGCGAAATAAGGCTTCACCCCAGCGGTTATAAAGGGTTATTTCTTTAATCTGTCGCAGACAAGGCGTGGCTACCGGCGCAAAAACATCGTTTAGCTGGTCATCATTGGGCGAAAAGGCACTGGGAATGTAAACCTGACACGGGTTAACCGTCACGGTCACGGATTGGCTTGCTTCACAAGTTGGATTCGTCGTTTTGATCGAAAGGGTATACTGCGTTGTCTTTGACGGCCTGGCCCACGTTGTCTCACAGGATGGGCAGGATAGACCCTCGGCAGGCAACCAGCTAAAAACGTAGTTGTTCGCCAACGGCAACCGGGCGGTTAGTTGCACACTGTCGCCCAAGCTGATTACCGGATCCTGGATTGGTTCTACCGGAATTCTAGTGACGGACAGACGCGTAGTGACAACGCTATCGCAAAGCGGCGCTGCCCTTTTGATGCGGTTCACGTAAGTGCCCTCCTTCGCGTATACACTATCCCCAACCGGGTAGCGATCACCCGCGCAGATCGTAAGCTGCTGGGTAAAACTCACCGCAGGCTGTACGCGCAGGTGGGTAATGACGACGCTGTCGCAAAGCGGTGCAGTTCGCCGAATGGTCGTCCGGTAGGTACCACTCTTGGCGTAGATGCTGTCTCCAACGTGGTATGACTCACCTGCGCACAAGGTTACCCGTTGAATAATGGCCCCTACCAGATCATCAACCTGATACTGAAGCTGCAATTGACAATCCTCACTCAAGCTTGAAAAAGAACCAACCTCTACCGTGTAGCGGTCGCCGAAACGGGGCTTTACAGTCAGCAGGCGGGTCGTGTCGCCGGTATTCCACCGGTAGTGATCAAAACCAGCCGGCGCCGACAAAACCAGGGTCGTGTCCCGATCGGAACAGAACGCAGTTGCATTGACTTCTGCTTTCAGACATTGCGCATCAAAATAAGCGTACCCAAAGTGCCCGCCCACCGCACAATCGTTGGTAGTGACCTCAATGGTCACGCTCTGACCGATGTAGGACCGGAGATCAATCAGCCCGGTTGTCCAATTTCGGTACCTCAGATTACCCTGGCTGGAAAAACCGGCAACCGTTTTGGCGGCTGACACTTCGTACGAACCGCAGGGGATCGCGGTGCGGTCAGCGTTCATAATCCGGATTCTGAGCGCCGGCTGGTACGACGGTTCGTGATTAGGGTCTTGAAGAATTACCGCAAACTTGTATTGAAACAAAGCGTTATCCGGACTCACGATCAGGGTTGTCCGGATCCGATCAAACTTGGCTCCTACCTGAGCATTGCCAATTCGAATCGAATAGCGACTGCCGGGCGCAACCATCGGAATTTTTTCCTGTGTAATCAGTGGATCGTTGCCATCGCTGACTTTAGCGAGGTAATGGCCATTATCTATGGTACCCGGCACTTCACCGATGAAGCCTAATTTAAATATACCTATGCCGGTGTCCAACTCGCCATTTGAGCATACCCATCCCCTAAAAGTACCTTCTTCAAAACCGATGTTGCTACAATCGATAACCTGGGCGCAAAGGCTAAAATGGGTAAGTACGGGCAGTCCAACGTACATCAGCAGCCTTCTCATACATTCGGTTTTTCGTAAAACGATCCACCCGCTGGTTGATTATACAGAACGCATAAGAAATTACTTTTTCAGCCATTGGTATTTATTTGTGAGTAGCTTCCGCTTTTAGAATCTGGCTTGTCTTCGACACGAGAGGGGAGCAAACATTTCAATGTTGTTGTATTCGACGCAAAGTGGAGCTTTAAACAAGCAATCCATGCGCGGCAATACGAACGTTTGGAACAGCGTTCGCATCAAGCAAATCAACCAAGATGAACAACAACGGGTAATTTACGGAATCAGACGACGTGGCCTGAATGGCCCAAAAACTGGTTGTTCATTCAGCCAGTTTAAATGAAGTACGGACCTGCTGGCAGCGTCTCGGAATTTTTTGGAGCAGTAGTTTTTTCAATCCGTTGTCGCAAAGTCCATAAAGACCAGGAAATTCCGCACATAAACGGGAATGATTATCCATCCTCCAAGAAGGGCAGACCGGAGCAATCAGCCAGGTGATGGCGTTGGTGGTCAGCGGTTACTTTCCGCTGGTCCCATTCACCTTGCCGGTGGCCTCGCCCGGTCGGTTGCCGCGGTCTCCGGAGCGGTTTCCGGAAGCCGAGATCAGGTTGGCGAAGAGGCGGTAGGCGCCCGGCACTCCGGCGGGCAGTTGCCGGAAAAAAGCGTATCCCGTGTAGATGAACGTGCCCTTGCCGTAACGCGCCAGCAGCAAGCCCCCCGACTTGGCGTTTTCGCCCGGGTCTTCCCCGGCAATCACCGCTTCGTAGCGCGGGTCCCACGACTCGGCGAAGTAGATGCCCCGCTCCTGCACCCATCCTTCAAAATCCTTGGCGGTGATTTTGTTGGGCGTGTTCAACAGCGGATGATCCGGCTTGACGAAAAGGGACGATTCCTCCACCGTGATGCGGTCCCGGGAAATTTTAAGCGGGTAAGGCCCGATCTCCTCCGTCACCAGGTCGCGGTTCACCTGGTACTGCACCACCAGGTTGCCCCCGGCGTTGACGTAGTCCATCAGTTTGGAACGGAAAAACTTCAGGCGCTCCTCGGTGTTGTAGGCCCGCACGCCCACCACAATGGCGTCGTAGCCGTTCAGGTCCCGGCTCAGTTTATCGGCGGTCAGCAGGGTAACGTGGTAACCGATCTGTTGCAGCGCGGCGGGCACCTCGTCGCCCGCCCCGGCGATGTAGCCGATCTGGGTTCCCTTCGTTTTCACGTCCACCCGCAAGAGTTTGGCTTCGGCGGGCGGGAAAACCGTTTGGGCCGGAATGTGCTTGTACTCCATCGTCCGGATGCCCTGCGAAAACGTGCCGTTCTTCGTTTTCACCAGCACTTTCAGAATAGATTCCACCGTTTCGGCGGGCGCCGTGATCCGAAAGCCCACGGTTTGTTCGTCGAACGCGTTTTTGAGCGCGAACGGAACGGACTTCGGCTCGACCCGCCAGCCCGGCGGCACTTGCAGACTTGCCTCGCCCGACGCATTGGGCAGGGCGGATTTGAGCAGCACCTTCACGTCGCGGGGCTGGTTGTCGGCAAACACGTACACTTTTTCGGCCACGTTGGCGCTCACTTCCGGCCGGATCTCAAAGGGACGGTACACCTCGCCGTCCACCGGGTCGGTGCGTTTGAAGACCACCGGTGCCCCAAAAACGAAGGACTGGCCGTCGGCGTTGAAAGTCAGTTCCGCCCGAAAATCCGGTGGCGCTTCCGGCCGGCCGATGAGCAAGGGATCGGTCACCGTGTACATCCCCTGCTCGTGCGGCTGAGCGAGCCAGTAGGGCTGGGTGTTCGGAAAGGCGGGGGGCAACCGGAGCACGAAGGAAAAGTTCCTGGCCTGGTTGTTTTCCAGCGGGAGGTTGGGAACCGTGTCTTTTTTCATACCGGGAAAGCTGATCTTCTCCAGTTTCAGGGCACAATCCGAGCGCTTCACCACCCCCACGCTCACCGTCACGCTCGCCCCGGGCGACGAAGCATAGCCGGTGGCGTTGACTTCGTACCACAGGCCCGCGCAGGCCACGATCAAGTCGGCCACTTCCTTCCGCTTGCGCACCACCCATTCGTTTTCGGCCAGCGGGGCCGTTTGCATGGTGCGGTAGGCTTTCAGGAGCAGGGGCACGGTGGCCGCGGGGTTTTCGGGGCGGAAGTCACGGTACGCCTGTTCGAAGAGTTTGGCCAGTCCATCCCCGTCCTTGGCCGGAAGGCTGCTTCTGGTCCGGTTCCAGGTCAGGTTCACGCCGTCGAAGAGGTCGGTCCTGGCGGTGTCGCCGGCGGTGTGTTGCAAATAGTCGAGCCGGGTGCCCCGGTTCTTGCCCGAGCCGAAGCCCTGACTCTTGTGCATACTCCGGCTTTCGGCGGCGATCTCGGTGTAGGACTTGCCCAGCAGCGCGTTGTACCCCCCAACGTTGGCGGAAACGTGGGACTTGGTCGAATCCGGCCGGTTGTTGGTGAAGTTGGGCGTGTACGCATTCCACACCACCCGTTTGGCCTGCCAGGGCTTTACGTAGGCCAGCTGCTCCGGAAATCGCTTCGGATCGGCGGCGGCCCGGAACGCCTCTTCGGCCAGTGCGGCCGAGGCGCTGTGGTGGCCGTGGCCCGCCCGGGCGTCGGGCGGAAAGCGGGTGAGGAGCACGTCGGGCTGGAACTGGCGAACCACCCACACCACGTCGGCCAGCACTTGCTCGTGGCCCCACACCTTCAGGGCTTCGTCGGTGGATTTGGAAAAGCCGAAGTCATTGGCGCGGGTGAAAAACTGCTCGGCTCCGTCGGTGCGGCGGGCTTGCAGCAGTTCCTGGGTACGGATGACGCCGAGCAAATCCGCCTGTTCGGAACCGATGAGATTCTGCCCGCCATCGCCCCGCGTGATGGACAGGTAACCCGTGCGCACCAGCCGGTCTTTGGCCAGGTAGGCCAGCATCGCGGTATTCTCGTCGTCGGGGTGGGCGGCCACGAAGAGGGCCGTTCCCAACACGTTGAGTTTCTTAAGTGCCAACTGGATCTCACCGGCGGAAAGCGACGGGAGGGGTTGCGAAAAAAGGGCCGCGGCCGGAAAAATCAGGAGAAACAGGAGCAGGAGAAATTTTTTCATACACGCACGGTGCCGGAGGAAGCCCATGCAATGATAGTCATTTATTCCGGTAAGAAAACGACGCGGGGAGGCTGGCAACGGGGAGAAAGCCTCCGGCTGACCACAGAGGTACGAATGCTTGAACCAGTGGGTGCGGGGTCACCCAGGGGACAATAAAATTTGCTTTTTTGGATTTTTGTGTTGATTCCGTTGGTCGCCGGCTCACTCGTTGCCGAAAACCGCCTTGGCTGCCAGCTCCCGGTAGTCGTCGAGGTCTTTTTGAACGCTTTCCAACTTCGATTGAATGGTGGCAATGGCGATTTTACCCAGTGGCAAGCGAAGGGGTGGATTCGCTGAGCCAACGACCTGGATGATCGCCCGGGCGGCTTTGGCCGGATCGCCCTCCTGCTTGCCGTCAACCTGTTTTATTCTTTCCCGGAATACGCCGGCGGTGGCGTGGTAGTCGTCAATCTTCCTTTGGGCTTGCCGGAAAGAATCACCCGCGAAGTTCGTCCGGAATGGCCCCGGCTCGACGATGGTCAGTTTGATTCCCAAGGGTGCGATTTCGGCCGCCAGTGCTTCGCTGAAACCTTCCAGGGCAAATTTGCTGGCGTTGTAGATGCCGAATCCGGGCACCGCCTTGATGCCGCCGTGGGAAGATATCTGAACCAGGTGTCCGCTTTTCTGCCGGCGGAAGATGGGTAAGATCGCTTGCGTTGTTTGCAGGGTGCCGAAGAAGTTCGCTTCAAACACGGCCCGGATTTCCTCGACGCTGGCTTCTTCAACGGCTCCGGCAAAGCCGAACCCGGCGTTGTTGACCAACACGTCGATCCGTCCGAATTTCTCCTGAACCGTCCGGAAGGCCCGCTGAATCTCATCGGCCTGCGTGACGTCCATTGACAGGGCGAATGCCTTGTTCTGGTATTGCTCATTGAAAGCCTCTACCTGAACCGGATTGCGAAAGGTGCCGATCACAAAATCCCCGTTTTCCACTGCTGCTTCCGCCAGGGCCTTGCCCAAGCCGCTGGATATGCCGGTGATGAACCAGATTTTTGAATCCATTTTGTTTTTAATGAATGGGTGGATGAGACGCCCCGTAAGCACCGGGTTGGTCGGTGTCTGCCTTCACGACGGTGGACACTAAATGGTTGTCGGCGGCTTGTTTTTACCGGGAGTGGCCGAAACAGCCGCGGAGACGGACCGGGTACTACGTCGTCTCCGCGGCCCAGACGCGGGTTCAGATCACCCGGTACGTGGTTTCGACGTTGCCCCGGGTCGAGTTGGAATAAGGGCACCATTGTTTGGCCTCCTCAACCAGCGACTCGGCGGTGGCCGGGTCGATACCGGGCAGACTGACGGCCAGATCAGCCGCTAGCCAGTAACCCACTTCCTTCAGCAACAGGTGTACGTTGGCCGTGACGGCGATGGTCCCCTGGTCGATGGACAGCTTTCGCTGCGAGGCCAGCGTGCCGAGGGTTTGGCCGAAACAAGCCGCGAACCCGGCGGCAAAGAGTTGTTCGGGGTTGGTTGCCTGGCCGCTGCCGCCGATTTCCTTGGGGAAGGCCAAGTCTACACTCAGCAGGTTGTCCGACGATTGGGCGTGGCCGTTGCGTCCCCCTTTGGTGGTTACGGTGGCCACGTAGAGGTGTTTGGTTGTTGCTTCGTTTTCTTGCGTTTGCACGGTGGTCGTTGTTAGACTGAGTGGTCGGTAAAGGAGTGTGGTTGGAGAAATTGGTCGTGCGGGTGAACTCCCTGAACCGAACCGGGGCCAGCGGGCGAAAACCTGCGTTGGGTGTTCAGCGAAGTCGCCAGGGTTAGCGTCGTCTTTTTCATTTTTGGGTCGTTTTTTATTTTGGTTACTCAACGACCCAAAGGTAAGCCGGCCCAATGCCCCGGTGTTAAGACGAAAACTACCTTATTCGGTATTTTTCGGAGATAGACTTTTTGAATTCGCCGGGCGCTACGCCGGTGTCGGACTTGAAGAGCTTAGCAAAGTAGGAAGAGTCGAAAAAACCCAACTGGGAGGCAATTTCAGTTACGGTGAAATCGGTGAAGGTGAGCAGTCTTTTGGCTTCCAGCACGCTTCTTGCCCGGATTACCGCGCTGGCGGTTTTGCCGGTTACCCGTTTTGTCAGGTAGTTCAGGTGATGCTGGGTTATGTGAAGCCTGGCCGCGTAATCGCCCGCTGTCAGGGACGTTTGGAAATGCTCGTCGATCAATCTTTTGAACCGCTTGTAGAGGATGGTGTATTTTTTGGGTAAGATCTCTTTGGCTTGCGAATCAATGCCGCGCTGAATTTGGGAAAGCAAGATGTGCAGGAGCGCCTGTTGGATTGGTTGGGAAGCGTCTCTTCGCTTTCGTTCCGTGGCAAGCAGTTCGATGGTTTGCCTGATTTCAACGTAACTCTTCGGATCGGGCTTCAAATACGGGTTGCCGTAAAAGTTGTCTAAAAAACTCATTTCGAACAACTTGTTCTTGTCTTGCTGGTTGAGCAGAAAGAAGTCTTCGGTAAACAGGATGCTTCCTCCCGCTGCCCGTTGCCACTCTTCGAACTCGTGTAGCTGCCCGGGAGAGATGAAAAACAAGGTCTGGGATGAAACTTCGTACGACTGATAATCAATCACTTGTTTGCACACCCCTTCGTCGACCCAAATGATCTCGTAGAAGGTGTGTTTGTGAAAGTCTTCCACGTCGGGTTCCTCCATTTCCTGGAAACGGGTGATTTCGAACTCGGTCGGATTCGAGGGTTCGTTGATGAAGTGCCCGATGGAATAAAGAGGAAACCAATCTTTCACGGTGCCGATACTGGTATTTTTCGGAGAAGTGGCTCGCCGGTTGAGGCGCGATGGCGAAGCAGGATTGCGTTAGCGAGTGGTGGTTAGTACTTTCTGAAATCCACTCGTTTGGGAGACCCGAACCGTACTGACTTAAACGTGGACGATTGCCCTGTTCTGAAGAAGTTGTGGGCAATCCCCCGCCTTCATGCCCTCTTTGTTTTGGTCAGTAGTCCGTCATTTTTTGAACAAGCCAATCGTAGCCTCGCTGAGTGGCTGGGCAGGTGAGGATGGGTGGTCATCCCAGGCCAAATCGGTGAGATAACAATCCGTCACTGGGCCGCCCTTCCGACGGAACGTTGCGATCAGCAACCCCGTCGGAAGGCCAAAAGGCTGATTCCAGTAAACTGAGCATTTTTTACCGGACCGAAAAATGGATGAACGATTGTTTTGTAACAACCTTGCGTTTTGAAAGAGCGCCAGTGAACGCTGGCGCTGATTGAGAGAAGAAGGCCGGCCAAGCCGTCAATGAATGGCCTTCCGTCCCTAAACTTACGGCAGGGACGTCTCGATCTGATTGAGTGACACGCCCAGGGTGGCCAGGGTGATGCGGTTCAATTCGTCCTTGGGCCCCTGGAAGTGAAAGGTGCGGTGCGCGTGCGACAGGCTTCGTCTCGATTTGAGGGCCGCCGCCGGCGAAGAGCTTTCCAGTTCGTAGAAAGGCCCCAGTGGTTTGGCATCCGGCCCGACGGGACCGTCGTTGTAGGAGTTGACCACGTCGCCGGAGTAGGGCTCCGCCTGGATTTCCCACGTTGAATTCACGTAGGATTGCCAGGTGGCGCCCCGCTTGTTCTCGGGCAGTGAATACTGCACCAGCGTCAGCACGCCGTTGGCCGCGTCGTAGCTGCCCAGCACGGACTTGGCCCGCTGAACCGGTACGCCGATTTTGCCCCGCTGCTGGCCGTCGCCCTTGAAATACAGCGTCCCGGCCTGGTTGGACAGCCGTTGCGGCGGAACCTTGCCGAAGTAGGCGTCGTTGACAATCGGACCCAGTCTTTCTTCCGGGCCGGCGCGGTACGGGACGACGATGCGGGTGGAAGGGGAAGGATTGAACATGCCCAGGATCCAGATCGAGGGCAGGCCCGTTTTCCTGGTCCAGGGCTTCCGCCCCCGGTTGGTCAGGGTGTTGTTGGATTCAAACCCAACCGTCTTCACCCCGGTGCCCACGGAGATGCCGAGCAGTCGGGTAATTTCGTGCGGGGTCAGCAGGCGCACAACCCGGTCCACGCGCACATCGAGTACCTCCCCCGCGTAGTTCCTGAGTTGCATCGTACGCCGGAAGGCCGCGCGGTTGGGGGCCTTCGAAACCACCTCAAACGGTTCGGTATCCAGCGGGGCGGGGGTGAACCAGTTTTCGGGCTCGAACGGGGCCCCTCGCCGGAAGAAAAGGGAATATTGTCCGCCTTCCGGGCCCATCCAGAAGCGGTCTTCACCGCCGTAGGCGTTGAAGTGCGGTTGCACCTGCCCGGAGGCGATCAACGCGTGGTTCATCCAACCGTAGCTGAGTCCTTTCGCGCCCTCCGCCGTGCTGGTCATCACGCGACCCTGGAAAACCGGGCTGACCAGCACCTGGGCCTGTCCCTTTTCGTCCGACAGGAGAATGACCTCCTGGTGCTGTTTGAGGAAATCGGTGGCGTAGCCGAAGGTTTTTTTCTGCGCGCGCCCGTCGTCCAGCTGCTTTTCCAGTAGTTTAATGAAGTAGCCGCCCACCACCGAACGCGCCCGGAAACCCACCACCTTGCCGTCGGTCGTCTCGTGCCAGTCACTCAAGGGATAGCGGTCGGTTCCCTCGTTGACGAAGCGGTGCACCGGCGTGATGAGCTTGGTGAAGTCTTCCTTCGAATCCGCCAGCGTGGCCGTCCACACGATCCAGTCGGACTTGGAATAAGTCTTGCGGCTGTCGAGGGGCAGGCCGTAGGTTTGCTGCTTGGTCAGGTAGTACTTCACCTCCTTGGCGGCCACCTCCGCCGGAAAGATATCCAGGCCCAACAGTTTGTCCCACACCAGGTTGTATTTTTGACTCCAGGTACCTTTCTGGTCAAAGGTCAGGCGGTAGTGGTCGCCGTCGTCGGCCAGTTGCATCCACTGCCTGGCCATTTCCCTGGCCAGTTGCCCGTAGGCGTTGGCCGTTGGGGCATCGCCCAGCATGCCGGCCAGTTTGCCGTAGCTGGCCAACCCGACGATGGCCTTGACCGACAAGTTGGCGTTCCGCGCCAAGTGACCCGCAAAGTCGTCGGTGCAGAGCTGGTTTTGGGGATCGAGGCCTTCTTCTTTGAGGTAATCCGCCCAAGTGGTCAGCACCTTCCAGTGCTTCTTGGCGTAGTCGGCGTTGCCTTCTACCTCGGCGATGGCCGCCGTAAGGATGAGCATGTTGCCACACTCCTCCACGGGCATGTCCTCGGGGTAGGTTTGTCCGTTGGCAACCGGATAGGTGCCCACGTCGTGGGCGGCGAAGGGCTTGGTCCACTGGCCGCTCTCGCTGTAGTAGAAGATGGGCTCCATCATGCCCCTGAGCAGGGTGGGGTTATAGCGCAAAAACAGGGGTGCCGACGGGTAAGTGACATCCACCGTGCCAATGGAGCCGTTGCTGAAATTTTCCTTGGAGAAGAACAGCGGCGTTCCGTCGGGAGCGGCCACCAGCTTGTGGGCGGCGATGGCCTGCCGGTAGGCCAGCACGCACAGGTTCGCGTACGATTCACCGCCGGCTGCCTTGGCCTCGTCGTACACCTCCGCATCAAACCGTTCGCACGCCCGCATCACCCGGTCGTAGTCCTGCTCGGTGGCCAGCAGCATTTGTTCGGCGGCCTTGTCTTCGCGGGGAATGTTGACGGGCGCGTTGCCGCGCCGCCACCAGGAACGCAGTTTTTTTCCGAAGTATTCCACCGAGAAGGTATCGTCGTAGGCCACGATCAGGTGGCGGGAGACGGGCTGCGCAGCCACGCGGCCCAGGTCCAACACCGCCGCCAGTTCGACGGGTTTTTCGTTGGCAGGCCGGGGCATGAGCGTGTCGTCGGTGGCGGGCAGGGTTCCGCTCCGCCGGAAGGCGGCGCGGGCCACGTCGCCGTCCGTGATGCGGGTGGTGGCCCGGCTCGACGAATCCACCGCCACGTAGAGGTACCCCCAGTCGATGCGCACGTTGTCGCCTTGGGTGCCCAGCACTTTCTGGTCTTGCGTACCCACGCGCATCACCGATAGCCGGCCCTCCGAGGCGCGTTGCCATTCCACCGCCTGAACCGGCCGGTTGACGGCCAGCGTGGCCGAAGCGCCGAAGTAGAGTTGCACGTCGTGGGCCTCGCCGTCGGTGGACTGGGTCTGAAAGGTGAGGTAGGAGGCCGGCCGGGCCATCACTTCCATGTCGTCGAGCAACAGGGGCGTGGTGAAGGCGAGGTTCAGCGCAATTGGGCCGCAGGCAAACCGGTACTTGGTTTGCGTGGCCGTCACGTTTACCGACTGCTGGAGGGCGGTCACCACCGGTTCGGATTTCTCCTGTTCGGCCAGCCCGGCGTCCAGCCAGCCCTTGCCCGCCGTGTTCTTGCAGTGGATGGCCAGCACGTTCTTGCCGGCGCGCAGGGTGGCCAGGGCTTGGGGCGCGATGTCGTATTCCAGGTACTCGGGCATGTAGCACGGAGCGCAGGCGAAGGCGGGCACGCCGTTAAGGTACACTTCTACGTCGTCGTTGTGGCGGATGTAGAGCCGTACCCGCTCCGACGGCTTCTCCTTGAGCACGATGGTGCGCCGCACCCACACGTCCGACGTATTCCACGGGGTCTGCCCGTCTTCCACGCCTTCCGAGGCGAGCAGTCCCTTCCCGCTTTTCCAGCGGCTATCTCTGAACTTGGTTTTCATCCAGCCCGCGGCGGGCTTTCGGGTGGTGTAGCGGTAGGACTGCGCCTGCCTTTCCGAGGAGGGGGCGAGCATCCGCAGCGGAATCTCGGGTTTGCCCAGGAAGCTGTACGTTTTTCCGTCCACGCGCACCAGGCCCACCAGCGGATGGCTGCGGCCGGTCCAATGCTTGGTGGGCTGGTCGTAGAGGTGGTCGGTAAACGACCAGATGCTGGTGTAGGGATCGATGGTGATGAGCGGGTAAGCGGGCGGACGCAACCCCTGGCTCCTGGCCGGATAGTTTACCAACAGGCACGCAATCAACGCATACGCGGCAACGGACAAGAATTTAAAACGCTTCATAGGTGGGTAAAAAGTTTTAGAATGGTGTAGGGAGCGGTTAGGAAAATAGTAGTAGTTTTACCTTCGTCGTTTTAACTTTCGGAATAGTCCGATGAAAAGTAGGGATTTTTTATCCTGTTCTTTTCGATTTCCGGATAAAATTTATCGATCTTTTCCGTTGCCGTCCGTAAGGGCGGCGCATTCCCCGTTTCTATGCCCAGTTGCCCGCTTGTCCTTACGCGGTGGATTGCGTATCCCGTGCCGGTTCGCCTCGTCGCCTTGGTGCTGTTGGGGATGGGCCTCCCCGTCCGCGCGCGGGCGCAGGCGGGCGTCCCGTCCGATTTCAAGCCCTACGCCCAAGTGATCACCGGCAGCCAAGTCTCCTTTGAGATGATTCCCATCCGGGGCGGCGAATTCGGGATGGGTAGCCCGGCGGGGGAGACGGGCCGCAAGGAAGACGAGGGGCCGCGGCATCCAGTGAAGGTGGAACCGTTCTGGATGGGTAAGTGCGAGGTGAGTTGGAACGAATACGAACTGTTTGTCTACCGGGAGATGGAGCTGAACGCCGCGGGGCCGCCAGCGGCCGGCCCGACCAACGAAAGCAAGCCTGCCAATCCGGGGGCCGACGCCGTGTCGCGGCCCAGCCCGCCCTACATTGACATGACCAACGGGATGGGCAAGGACGGTTTTCCCGCCGTCAACATGACCCAGTACGCGGCCCTCACCTATTGCCAGTGGCTCACCGCCAAGACGGGCGCGTTTTACCGCCTGCCCACCGAAGCCGAGTGGGAATACGCCTGCCGGGCCGGCACCACCACCGCCTACTCCTTCGGCGACGATGCCGGGCAATTGAACGAATACGCCTGGAGCTATGCCAACAGCGGGGCCGCCTACCACCGGGTGGGCCAGAAGAAATCCAATCCCTGGGGCCTCCACGACATGCACGGAAACGCCGCCGAATGGACCCTCGACCAGTACGAACCCGGTGCCTACGCCAAAGCGGGCAAGGGACCAGTGATCAACCCTTGGGTGAAGGCCGACAAGTTGTACCCGCACGCGGTCCGGGGCGGCTCCTGGGACGATGATCCTGACCGCCTGCGGAGTGCGGCGCGGCTGCCGTCTAATCCCAAGTGGAAGCAACGCGACCCGCAGGTTCCAAAGAGCAACTGGTGGTTTACCGACGCTTCCTTCATCGGCTTCCGCGTGGTACGCCCGGTAAAGCAACCTACCAAGGCAGAAATGGAACAGTATTTCGCCGGCCCGATCAAGGACTTGTACTAGTGAGCGGAGGGGCAAACTGGTTATGGGTAAGTGTTGGTAGGCATTTGGGTTGGTTAAGGGAAAGGTAACCCCGGCTTTAGCGGGTAGGATGCTTGAGAATAATTGATTGCCAACTGAAGCGGTCCGTCGCCCGGTCGGTGCCACAACCTGATCCTTGAATGCAACTATCGTTTGAGGATGCCCCGAGAGAAAGTTTTTAAAATTCACGCCAGGGTGATTGGATGTTTACAGTCCGAATACCTGGATGTGATCATTGGCCACGAAAGTGGTTTGTTGGATGGAGGGTTTGTGGAGAGAATACCCATTCATTATTTTCCCTTTGATTGTTGCGCGCCGAATACAGAACTGTACATTACTTATCAAACCCCAGGCCGACAAATAGTAAAAATAGAACGCAGGCACGAGGAGGGATGATAATGAAAATTCTCAAAGTAAGGAGGAGTGGAACCAAGAGAATGGACACCACTGATGATAAACTCATCGCCAACCAGCCCAGGTCCCACGCTGGGACCCACTGCAAATGGATTGGTACGCGCAAATATTAGTCCGAACGTTTGACAAATAACTATTTTAAAAAGGTGTACCTTCCAATCTCCAACCCATCAACTGTAGAAGGTCCAGCTTCCAACCGTTCTCCGGCTAAAAGTCCAGACCGCTGCAACCCGTAACTTGCAACCTGTAACCCTACCAATTCTTCACCAACCCAACTATGAGTCAGAAACCAGACCCCAATCATTTCTCCCGCCGCGACTTCGTTAAGGGCTCGGCGGCCTTGGTGGGCGGCGCCCTCATCAGCCAGTTCCCCGTCGGGGCGGGCGCCTACGCCGCCGGAACCGACGCGATAAAAGTAGCCGTCATCGGCTGCGGCGGCCGCGGCACGGGCGCGGCCGACCAGGCCCTGAAAACCAAGGAGAACGTGAAACTGGTGGCGATGGTCGACGCCTTCAAGGACCGCCTCGACGAGAGCTACAAGAACCTCACCACCAAGTATCCGGGTAAAGACAAGGTTGACGTGCCCGAAAAAAACCGCTTCGTCGGTTTCGACGGCTACAAGCAGGCCATCGCCCTGGCCGACGTGGTGATTCTGGCCACGCCGCCCGGTTTCCGCCCCCTCCACTTTGAGGAAGCCGTCAGGCAGGGCAAGCACGTGTTCATGGAAAAACCCGTCGCCGTCGACGCGCCGGGCATTCGTCGGGTGCTGGCCGCCGCCGAAATTGCCAAGCAAAAGAAACTTAACGTGGTGGTGGGCCTGCAACGCCGCTACCAGCTACACTACCGCGAAGCCCTCAAGCGGCTCAACGACGGGGCCATCGGCGAGGTTACCGGCGGGCAGGTGTATTGGAACGACGCGGGCGTGTGGGTACGTCCCCGCGTGGCCGGGCAGACCGAAATGGAATACCAGATGCGCAACTGGTACTACTTCGTATGGCTGTGCGGCGACCACATCCTCGAGCAGCACGTGCACAACATCGACGTGGCCAACTGGGTGAAAAACGGGTATCCCGTCCAGGCTTCGGGCATGGGAGGCCGCCAGGTACGCAACGGCAAGGACCACGGCGAAATCTTCGACCACCACGCCGTGGAATTCACTTACGCCGACGGCGCCGTGATCAGCAGCCAGTGCCGCCACATGCCCGGCTGCGCCAAGAAAGTAGCCGAGTCCTTCCAGGGCACCAAGGGCAAAGTTGACCTGAGCGACAGCAACCGGGCCGTCGTCACCGACTGGAAAGGCAACGCCCTCTGGAGCCACCGCGCCAAGGACGATCCCAATCCTTACCAGGTGGAGCACGACGAACTTTTCGCCGCCATCCGCAGCGGCAGTCCTTACATCAACAATGCTGAATACGGGGCCAAAAGTACGATGACGGCCATCATGGGACGGATGGCCACCTACACCGGGCAGGTGATTACCTGGGACGAAGCGCTCAACTCCACCGTGAGCCTACTGCCCACCACCTTCGCCTGGGACGCGCCTACGCCCACCAAGCCGGACGCCAACGGCATGTATCCCGTTCCGGTACCGGGGAAATCGAAGGCGTAAATCTGATTCGGGATCCCGGGTTCGACCGGTAGTCAACCTTCCGAACCAGTAAAAAGGGCCCGGTTTACCGGAAATGGTCTTTTAGCCTTCCAGGGGAACGCCGCGGGTCTTCCGTACGGAATCGCTTCGGCGCTCCCCCGGAAGGCCCGCGGCGTTCCTCCATGAGGGCAAGCCCATCGGCGGACCGATTGTCCCGTAACCGGTCCCGTAACCGGTCCCGTAATCGGTCCCGTAATCGGCGAGCAGGTAACCCAGTCAGGCGGGATGTCAACGGCTCAGGTACAGGTTCCTTTCCGCGTAAACGTTGACGAAGAAATCGTCTTGCAGGTCGTCGATGAAGTAGATGGCTTCGCCGGTCGACTTCATTTCGGGTCCCAATTCCTTGTTCACGTTCGGGAACTTGTTGAACGAAAATACGGGGATCTTGATGGCGAACCCTTTTTTATGGGGGTTGAATTGAAAATCCCGCAGCTTCTTCTCGCCCAGCATCACCTTGGTGGCGTAGTTCACGTACGGCTCCCGGTAGGCCTTGCAGATGAACGGCACCGTGCGCGAAGCCCGCGGGTTGGCCTCGATGATGTAGACCACTTCGTTTTTCACCGCGAACTGGATGTTGATCAGCCCCACCGTGTGCAACGCCAGCGCGATCTTGCGGGTGTGCGCCTCGATCTGGGCAATCACGTTTTCGCTCAGGTCAAAGGACGGCAGCACCGCGTAGGAGTCGCCGGAATGAATGCCCGCCGGTTCGATGTGCTCCATGATGCCGATGATGTAGACATCTTCCCCGTCGCAGATGGCGTCGGCCTCGGCTTCGATGGCGCCGTCCAGAAAGTGGTCGAGCAGGATCTTGTTGTCAGGAATGTCGCGCAGGATGTTCACCACGTGCTGCTCGAGTTCAGCCTCATTGATGACGATCTTCATGCCTTGCCCGCCCAGTACGTACGAAGGCCGCACCAGCAGCGGAAAGCCCAACTGCCGTGACAGTTCCACCGCCTGGTCGGCGTCTTCGATCACGCCGAATTCGGGGTAGGGAATGCCGTTCTCTTTCAGCAGGTTGGAAAAGCTACCCCGGTCTTCGGCCAAATCCAGCGACTCGAAGGTGGTGCCGAGGATGCGGATACCGTGGCGACTGAGCTTTTCGGCCAGCTTCAGCGCCGTCTGTCCGCCCAGTTGCACGATCACTCCCACGGGCTTTTCGTGCAGGATGATGTCGTAGATGTGCTCCCAGAATACCGGCTCGAAATAGAGCTTGTCGGCAATGTCGAAGTCGGTCGAGACGGTTTCGGGGTTGCAGTTGATCATGATGGTTTCGTACCCGCATTCCCGGGCCGCCAGCACCCCGTGCACGCAACTGTAGTCGAACTCAATGCCCTGGCCGATGCGGTTGGGACCGGAACCCAGCACGACGATCTTCTTCTTGTCCGACACCACCGATTCGTTTTCTCCCTCGAACGTCGAGTAGTAGTAGGGCGTGCGGGCTTCGAACTCGGCCGCGCAGGTATCCACGCACTTGTACACCCGCCGGATACCCCGCTCGATCCGCTGGTGGTACACTTCGCTCTCGTAGCAATCCAGCAAGTGGGCGATCTGGCGGTCGGCGTAGCCCTTGCGCTTGGCTTCCCGCAGCAAGTCGCTCGGAATGTCGGCCAGGCTGTACTTCTGAATTTCCCTTTCCAGGATAACCAGTTCCTCGATCTGGTGCAAAAACCAGGGATCGATCCGGGTCAGTTGGTGGATGGTCTTGAAGGAAATACCCAACTTGAAGGCGTCGTAGAGGTGAAACAGGCGATTCCAACTCGGGTGCTCCAGGCTTTCCAGAATCCGGGCCTGGTCGGTCACCTCCCGTCCGTCGGCGCCCAGGCCGTTGCGCTTGATTTCCAGCGATTGACACGCCTTCTGCAACGCTTCCTGAAAGTTGCGCCCGATGCCCATGGCTTCGCCCACCGATTTCATCTGCAAACCCAGGTGGCGGTCGGCCCCCTTGAACTTATCGAAGTTCCAGCGCGGCACCTTCACCACCACGTAGTCCAGCGCGGGTTCGAAGTAAGCCGACGTGGTTTTGGTGATGGCGTTTTTCAGTTCGTCGAGGTGGTAGCCGATGGCGAGTTTGGCGGCAATCTTGGCAATCGGGTAGCCCGTCGCCTTGGAGGCCAGCGCCGACGAGCGCGACACGCGGGGATTGATTTCGATGGCAATGATGGTATCGTCGGCCGGGTTGAGGGCGAACTGCACGTTGCACCCGCCAGCGAACTGCCCGATGCCGTTCATCATCCGGATGGCCAGGTTGCGCATTTGCTGGTAAATCGTATCGGGCAGGGTCATGGCCGGGGCCACCGTAACGGAGTCGCCGGTGTGAATGCCCATGGGGTCGAAGTTTTCGATGGAACAAATGATGCACACATTGTCGTTTGCATCGCGCAACAACTCTAACTCAAATTCCTTCCAACCTAATACCGCTTTATCAATAAGCACTTCGTGAATGGGTGATGCGTGC
>JACMKY010000405.1 GCA_014379925.1 Cytophagales bacterium
CGATCGAGGAGGGCGGCAAAACTGCTTACCAGGGGGGTACTTCCCTGGGCGATTATTCTGTCAGCGCCGTGGTGGGCCTGAAAATGTAAAAGTAAGCCGGCAAGAAAGCCAAAAACAAGGCTGGGGTATTGGTCAACTGAAAAATCAGGTAGTTGACTTTGACGGGCACCGGGATGAACTGGTCGAGGGCGTACAACATACCCGATAGCGCAAACACGAACACGTGGACGATAAAAAATAAACGGGCTAAGCCCGGTCCCGCGTGATCAACCGGATGATGAACGCGTAGACCAAAGCCCTCAGCAAGGTGAAAAACACCACCCCTACCAGAGGGGCCGCCCCGATCTTCCAGTGCCCTACCCCCGGAATGATCGAAAAAACCGGGGAGAATTCCCTCATCCAATCGCCTCTTTTGAGGTCAATCAGCGTGTGCAGGATGAATAAACCTACCCCCGCGCCCGTGGCCGTCAGTCGCTGCCGCGTCCCCATTCTCAGGCGGTAGTAACCGAAAAGAGCGAATACTTGCCGGCCCACTTCATCCACAGCAGAAACATAACCCCGTAGACCACCATTACGGGAGAAGCCTTCATTATCCTTCCATCTCAGTCAATACCTTGCCCAAAGAGAAGTAAGAAAAGTTGAACTGACGGGGGAAAGCCAGCGCATCGGCCCGAAATCCACCGTAAGGTATACGCTTACCGCCCCATCGGATCCGCCAAAGGCCCCGCTCGGCGTTACCGCTGGCAAGCAAGGGGGAGCGTTGCGGGGGTCCATACGCCGATTGCCCGGGTCCGGGGCGCAAAAAAGGCTGGTGGGCTTTTCCCTGGCCGACCAAGGCGGTGGAATGCCGATCGTTCCTTACGTTGATGCAAGAAAGCGTGGTTGGGAGAAAATACCCGTCAGCGAGGGGTTGGCTGGTGAGCCAGTGTCGGGCGGGGGCCGGCCGGTTGGAAACTGCTTACGGGGCAATCGATTTTCGGGTCAACTTTAGCCAGAATACCCCCTGACGGGGTAGTGAAAAGTCCAGGAACCGTTCGCCCTGGTTTACCCGGCGCCGTTTGGGCGCGGCAAGCCGTTGCAACTGACCGGCTTTTTCCAGTTCCGCCACTTGTCCGGCCGGGGGCGAACCCATTTTTTCCAGGCTTCGTAGGCGTTGCTCCATTGCCGGTCAACGCGGTCATGCGCCAACCGGACGCGCTGGCCCGGCAGGCCCGGCCGCCGAACGCCCGTCCGAAGAAGCGTGTTGCACGCTCCTTTTTTTTCTCTCGCGGGCCAGGGCAGGGGGTCATTGGACTCTGCTTGGTGCGGATTGCTCCGTGCTTCATGGGTAAAAGCGAAAGGAAATAATTGTCGCAATTGGCCCCCTAAATTGTCGTATTTACACCCTCTTCATGTCAATTAATTACATTAACTTATGGTATAATCATTCCTGATAATACATCTAACTATTTAATAATCAACTAAATAAAACGGCGATGATGCAAGAAAAGGAACAGAAGACCGATGTTTCGTTTGGGTTTCTTATCCAGGATGATGCCACCTGCCATCCGGGTGCAAACCAGCCGGTGGTGCAGCAACACCAGCTGGCCTTGTTCTTTCTGGATATCCGAGACTTTACCCCTTTCATTGCCTCCCGCTCCGTCTTGGAGGTGATGCATCTGTTGCAGCAGCTGTTCGCCATTTTCCGTCCGGCCATCCAAGCCCATCAGGGCCGCATCATTGAAACCGCTGGCGATGGCCTCTACGCCGTCTTTGGCTTAGAGGACACGTTCGAAAAAGCGCCCTCCTCGGCCCTGCGGGCGGGCCTGGCAATTTTAGAAGGGCTCGCTCAGGCCAATGAAGCCTTCTTTGGGCCTTGCTTCAATCATCATTTCCAGGTGGGCATCGGCTTGCACGTGGGACAGGTCATTGTGGGTCAGCTGGGATTGGGAGTCAATAACAACCCGACCGTGATGGGCTATCCGGTGAATGTTGCCTCGCGGCTGCAAGCGGCAACCAAGCGGCTCAACAACAGTTTTATTGTCTCCGAAGAGGCGTTTAAGCTTTTGGTCGACCCCCCTTTGGCGGCTTGCGAGTGGATTGATTTGAAAGGCATCCCAGCGCCGTTGAAAGTGCATTTACTGGGTAGCCCCTACGATTCGGCTTTTTGCCACGAATCTGCCTGGTTAATGGCCTCCTGATCAACGGACGAAACCGAATAAAGGTATGAGTTACGCAATGCCTGGCGTAAATGCCTGACAATCAATTTTCCAATGACGTAGCGAGGGAATTAACCGCGGCGGCGGACCGCTCCCTCGCTACGTCATTGGAAATCAACTGCTTATAAATTTCGTTGCGTAAGTCCCAAAAGGATTGAATTGGAAATTCTCAAAGAATCGGCCTACGAATGAAAACCTCACCAACTGCGCACTCCGGTCCAAACGAGACCGACTTCAGCGCACCATCCCAACCCCGGTCTGCTTGCCGCAGGCTGGGGTAAGTGTTCCACTGGCTCGGTGACGATGCCGATGGTAACAAATTGGCTACGAAGGCATTGGCGTGAGCGGGCCGGAGGTGATGGCGCGGGACCCGGCCCCTTGCCCGGCGACTTACTTGTGCAGCAGTTCGCGGGCGTTTTTGAGGGCGCTCTCCGACGGGGTTGACCCCCCGATCATCTTGGCGATCTCCCACACCCGTTCTTCTTCCGAGAGCGCGCGCACCCGGCTGATGGTGCGTTCGGACGAGTTGTCCTTGTAGACGAAGTAGTGCGCGTCGCCCTTGCCGGCGATCTGGTGCAGGTGGGTGATGGCAATGATCTGGTGGTTGCGCGACATGGTGCGCATCATGCCGCCCACCTGGATGGCGATTTCGCCCGAAACGCCGGTGTCGATCTCGTCGAAGATGATGGTGGGCAACGACCGCTTGTCGGCCAGGATGTACTTGATGGCCAGCAGCAGGCGCGAGAATTCCCCCCCCGAGGCCACGTTTTTGAGGGGCTGGGGCTTGACGCCCTTGTTGGCGCTGAACAGAAACTGGATCGTGTCCACGCCCGTGGCGGCGGGCTTGCCGGTTTCGCTGGTGATCTTGAGCGAGGCGTTGGGCATGCCCAGTTCGGTCAGCAACCCCCGGATCTCCTCTTCGATGGCCGACAGCACCGCGTGCCGCGATTCGGAAAGCTGCCCGGCCGTCGTCCTCATTTCCTCGTCCGCCTGGTCGACTTCGGCTTTGGCCTGGGCCAGTTCCTCGTCCAGGTTGAGCACCTTGTGCACTTTTTTCGCCAGGCTTTCCTGCAATTCCAGCAACTCGGCCACCGTGCGGCGCTGGTGTTTCTGTTGCAGGTGATAAACCAGGCTCAGCCGCTCCTTGATCTGCTCGATCTTCTCGTTGTCGAACTCCACCTCGTCGACCGCCCCTTCGATCTCATCCGCCACGTCCTTGAGTTCGATCAGGCACGAATCGATCCGCTCGAGCAACTGGTGGTAGAGTTCGGAGAAGTCGCTGATGGCGTTGAGGTTGGTCTTCACCGCCCGCAGGTCGTTGAGGATGGACTGCTCCGCACCCGTCAGGTATTCGGCCGACGTGTGGAGGCGCAGTTTCACCTCCTCGGCGTTTTCCAGCACCTGCAGTTCCTGTTCCAGGCGTTCCTCTTCGCCATCCTCCAGCTTGGCCTGGCGCAGTTCCTCGAGCAGAAAACTGTTGAAATCGAATTCTTGCTTGGCCGTCAGGGCTTCGGTCCGCATCTTCTCGTAAGCTTCCCGGGCCAGGCGGTAGAGCCGGTACTCTTCCTTGTAGCGGGCCAGTACGGGCTGGTTGCGGGCGTACACATCCACGATCTGCAGCTGGTACGCGTTGGCCGCCAGCAGCAGGGTGTCGTGCTGGGAATGAATGTCCATCAACTCCACTGTTACCCGCCGGAGCGTTTCCAGGTTCACGGGGGTATCGTTGACGAAGGCCCTCGATTTGCCACCCGTGCTGATTTCGCGTCGCACGAGGCAGGTGGGATCGTACTCCAGGTCCTCGTCCTCGAACACGCTCCGGATTTCGTACCCGGACGTGTCGAAGACGCCTTCGATCACGCACTTCTCCTCGGGATTGAACAGCACTTTTCCGTCGGCGCGGTTTCCCATCAGCAGGCCAATGGCACCCAGCATGATCGACTTGCCGGCCCCGGTCTCGCCCGTGATGATGTTGAGCCGCGCGTCGGGGCTCAACTCCAGGTGTTCGATCAGGGTGTAGTTCTTGATGAGGAGGTTGGTGAGCATGGTGTAAAGTTTTTGAATGTCGAACTGAAGAACAGGGAACGCCCAATGTCGAAGTAAAATAAAATAAATTTAACCCTTCGACATTCGACATTCAGAGTTCATCTCGGTCCGCCGGGGACGCCCAGTCGCGCGGTTCGACATTCTTTACTCCGTGATCTGCTGGTAGCGGTCGGTTTTGGTGGGATCGAGTTCCACCAGCAATGCGTAGGCCCGTTGCTTGTCGAGGGGAGAGGCTTCCTTGAAAATGCCGATGAGTTCGTTGGCTTTCGCATCCAGGTAGCTGTTGAGCAGCACCGAGGCCGGTTTGAGCTGGTTCATCTGCTTGAGTTGGTTGAGCACCTCCAGCAGTTGGCCGCGGGCCTTTTCCGGATCGGCGTTGAAGGCATCCAGCACCAGGCGGTGGTAGGTATACACGCCTTCGCGGAAGGGTACCATCTGCTGGCTCATCAGGTTCTCGATCAGCCAGTAGCGGTTTCGGTTGTCTTCAAAGGCTTTCCAGCCCTTTTCGTTGGCCTGCTGAGCGTTGTTGGCAATGGCAAACGCCCGCTGGAGCGGGGCACTCCCCCCCAGTTTGCCGAACGAGTCGTAATCCACGCCGAGCACCACGTACGCGTAAAAGGCCAGCGCGGAAGTCAGGTTGCTGGTGAACACGTTCTCGTTGAAGTCCATCGGCTGCGATTGGATGTACTGGAACTGGAATTCCCGGTCAATGAAGCCGAACAGCACGGTTTCGTAGCCCGTGCCGTGGATGGGTCGGGAAGACTGGATCTGGGCGGTTCCCTCGAACGAACCGATGGCCGGCGACCGCAGCAAAGTAAGCACCAGGTTGCAGTTGATGCGCTCCCCAGGGTTGAACGCGTCGTTGGTCCAGCGGCGGTTGTTGATGAAATCCTGGATGGCCCGCTTCATTTCCACGAAAACCTGCTTCTCAGCCACCTGCACCGTCACCAGTTGCGAGGCGTCGATGGTGACGGTGCAGTTCAACTCCTGGGCCAGGAGGGGGCTGCCCAGCAGCAGGCAGGCACCCAGGCTACCCCACCGACGCAGGGTACGGGTGGGGCGGTTGAACCGCGGCGTTGGCTTTTTCACGGAGTTTATCAATGATCAGGTTTACAATGTCCTTGGCTACTTCTTCCTTGGATTTGAGCGGAAAGGCGCGGCTTTCGCGGTTGCGATCGATCACCGTAATCCGGTTGGTGTCGTGCCCGAATCCGGCCCCGGGATCGTTGAGCGAATTGAGCACGATCAGGTCGAGGTTCTTGCTCTGCAGCTTGCCCACCGCGTTTTCCCACTCGTTGTCCGTTTCCAGCGCGAAGCCCACCATCAACTGGTCTTCCCTTTTCCTTTGCCCCAACGTAGCGGCGATGTCCACCGTTTTCACCAGTTCCAGCAAAAAATTCGACCCGTTCTTCTTGATCTTCTTGTCTGACTTGTCGGCGGGGGCGTAATCGGCCACCGCCGCCGCCAGTACCACCACGTCGGCCCGGGAGAAGTGGGGTGCCGCGGCTTCGTACATTTCCCGGGCCGAGCGCACCCGGATCAGGTGCACGCGGGGATCGGGCGGGGGCAGGTCCGTGGGACCGCTCACCAGGGTCACGTCGGCGCCGTGGTCGGCCAGGACCCGGGCGAGGGCGTAGCCCATCTTGCCGGTGGAGTAGTTGCTGATGAAACGCACCGGGTCCAGGGCCTCGTGGGTGGGACCCGCCGTCAGGAGCACGTTCTTGCCGACCAGCCGCCCCGACTGCGCAAAATGCGCTTTCAGTATGTCCACCATCCGTTCCGGCTCGGCCAGCCTTCCTTCGCCCACCAATCCACTCGCCAGCTCACCGTATTCCGCTCCAATGAGGTGATTGCCGAAGGATTGCAGGCGTTGCAGGTTCTGGCGGGTGCCGGGATGCTGGTACATGTCCAGGTCCATGGCCGGAGCGAAGAACACCGGACACTTGGCCGAGAGGTACGTTGCCGTCAGTAGGTTGTCGCAGAGGGCGTTGGCGCATTTGGCGAGGGTATTGGCGGAGGCAGGTGCCACCAGCATCGCGTCGGCCCAGAGGCCCAGTTCCACGTGGTTGTTCCATTCCCCCGCCTCGTTCACCATCCGCGAAAGTACCGGCTGGTTAGATAAGGTGGCCAGCGTGAGGGGGGTGATGAATGTCTGGGCGCTTTCCGTCATCACAATCCGTACGGAGGCCCCTTCTTTCACCAGCAGGCGGGTGAGCAGGGCGGCCTTGTAGGCGGCAATGCTGCCGGACACGCCCAGGAGTACTTTTTTGTGTTGTAGCATAGCCACGCGGGCAGGTAGCCGACCGGTCGGCGCCCGTTTTCCCGGCGGTGGTTGGCGGTTTGCTCAGGAAGCGACGCGGCGCGTCAGGAATTACAATTCGTTTACGGTCGTCTGCAACTCGTCTTCGCTGGGCCTCCGGAATACGATCTTTCCTTCCAGAAACTCGTCGATGGCGAAGGAGGTGGGCTTGGGCATCCGCTCGTAGAAACGGGAGATCTCGATCTGTTCGCGGTTCTCGAACACTTCTTCCAGGTTGTCCACCGTAGAGGCAAATTCGGAGAGTTTGTTGTTGAGTTCTTCCTTCATTTTGACGGAAATCTGACGTGCCCGCTTGGAGACGATGGAAACCGACTCGTAGACGTTGCCCGTCGGGGCGGCAATCTTGTCAATGTCCCGGGTAACGATGGAGGGTTGAGTGGCCATGTTCATGAGAGGATGAAATAAATGACGAAATGATGGAATGAGCGACCGTTTTTGCCTACTGCCCAGTGTTCCGCGTGGTTGGCTGACCGATCTCGCTCACGCAGTTGTCGTAGACCCTTTCGGCATCCTTGAGGTACTTGCTGGTTGGGTAACGGTCGATGAAGCCCTCGTAGAATTTGACTGCCTCCGCGAAACGCTCCTTTTTCCGGGAGTCCACGCTGGTTTTCGCCAGTTCGTACTCCGCCACGATCTTCAGGTAGGCCAGTTCTTCGTTGTAGCCCGAATCCGGGAAGTTCTTCTGAAAATTTTCGAAGGCGATTACGGCCGATTTGTAGTAGACCACGTTCGAACTACCAATCCGGTAGTACAACTTGGCATTCTCGTACGCCTTCGTTTCCAGCTTGATCCGCAGGTCGCCGATGATTTGCTGGGACTGATCCCGGTACTTGCTCTTCGGATAGGTGTTGACGAATGTCTGCAGGGCTTCCAACGCGGTGAAGGTGCTGGACTGATCGAGGTTGTGGTTGGGGGAATCCCGGAAGAGGGAATAGGCGTACATGTATTGGGCTTCCTCGGCGTATTCGCTGCGGCCGAACGTTTCGTAGAACCGCTTGAACTGAAACTGCGCCAACTGATACATTTCCTGGTTATACTGGCAATAGGCGTAGTAAAACTGGGCCTTTTCCGCCTCCTGGCTGCCTTTGATGAGCGGCGTGATTTCTTCCAGCAACATGCCGGCCTTGTAGAAATCCTTCTTTTCGTAGTAGCCGATGGCCGCCTGGTACTTCTCTTCTACGGTGCCGTTTTTACGAAGCTCCTGAAAGCTACTGCAGGAAAACAGAAAGGACGCTGCCAGAAAAAGAAGAAAGCGCAAAGAAGTCAATTTCCGCATAGGGGTGCAAAGATAAGTCAATACTCCGGTATATACAACGGATTGACAAACCGCAACGTATTTGACCCGTCAACAAAAAATGCACCCGCCGGGCGTGGCGTAGCCTAGTGCTTCACCACCAGCCGGCGGGTTACCAGGCTCTTGCCATCCACGAAGAGGGTATAGTAGTAAAAGCCGGAGTCCAGCGCGAAGGTGGAGATGCGTAGTTTCTTTTCTTCCTTGGCCAGCACCGACTCGCTGACGGGGGTGCCCAGTACGTTGTACAACACCACTTTCGCGCTCCTCACGCCTTCCGAAAGGGAGTAATCGATGAACGCGTAGGTGGCAGCCGGATTGGGATAGATGCTGGAAAAGGTCGCTTCCTGGTTGCTGAAGAGCCGTTCCCCGGTCGGAGCCGGTTCCGGATTGCCGACGCTCTGAACGGCGGGGGCGTGCGCGTTGGCAATCGGCACCAACGGCGGGGCAACCTTGGTGGCGGGTGGGGTAATCAGGCTCCGCTTGAAAAACTGGCCAATGACCCCGTACCGGTAGGCACTGGCGGATTGACCGGGCGTGGTGGGCTTGGCTTTTGACGTCATTTGCCAGGGAACCACGGTGCTTCCCGGGTTCAGCCTGGCCGGTTGCCGCCGGACGTTGGGAACGGGCGTGGTGTCTTCGGACTGCCCCTCCGAACGAACATCCGCCTGCGCCCTGGAACCTTGCGCCGATGCGAAGTTGGCGGCAAGCAACAGCAAAAAGAAGAGTACAGTTTTTTCCATAAATCAAACCATCAAATCGTTGAACAAGGCTCCCCGAGTCCGACGGGATACGCCCGCGCAAATTTAATCCTTTATCCGGGGCATTAAATTTTAGTTCGCTACGCAATTCACCCAAAACTTACTTTAGTTGGTTTGTTTAACCCACTTTCGGTTTCCTTCACTTCCTCTGCCTCACTGTTTGAGCGCGGTGTCGGTCGCGATTTTGACGGGTCGGTTCCCACGCCGGTACACGACCGCTTCTTCCTTGGGTTTTTCTTTGATCCGCCACGCGAACCCTTTCAACCGTTTGTCGGGTTCGGCCAACTCGTGCGGCGGAATAAACAAGCCGTCGGGCTTGGTGATAAACGATATTTTACTGGCTTTGTTCTCCGCAAATCGAATGACCATCTTGCTGCATTCCACCCGGTTCATTCCGATGGCCAGGCTGTCTTTCTCATCGAGGGCAAAGTAAAGACTTTCTCCGTTGCCATCCACGAGTACGCGCTCAATGTTGCTCGCCGCGTTGAAGAAAGCCGTCAGCGTCTTTCCTTTAATCTGGTTGTGATTTTGCAGGCTATCCTCCGAAATGACGAACGAATTCACCCGTAGGAACATCTTGTCGATCTTCTGGTTGGCCATCTGAACGTGCATCGAATCGGCTTCCATCTGGTTGCCCGCGCTCCACAACACCGGATCGCGGAAGAAATAAATGGTGGAATCGGCGAAGTTGTACACCAGCGAATCGCACTTGCCTTGCAAGTCGGACTTGAAAATCTGTACGTGGTTGAAGCCGATCACCCGCTTGGTGCTATCGCGTTTGTTTTCCACCGAAACCAGCGTATCGGCCGCCAAATACAACGTATCGCCCGCCGTACTTACGCTCTTCATCAGGGCGTTTCCGTAAACCTTGGTGATGCCTTCCAGGCCCCGGTAGTGCCCGAAATCCCCGAGCACCATCAATTTGTCTTTCTTCGAGAAAGATTCCACGTTGCCTTCCGCAATGCCGATTTCCTTCAACTTGTCGTAGTAGAGCCGGTCGCCGGTGAGCGTATACCGGCCGTAATCGACGGTCGCCCGGCTTCGGAAATCCGACACCTGCGTGGCGGTGTTGTATTCGCCATCGTTGGCGTAGAGCGTGCCATCCTTGCCCACAATCTTGGAAGGCCCTTTCAAGTAGACCAGCCGGCTGATGGAGCCGTATTGCAAGGTGTCGGAAGTGACTTCGTACTTGGGATTGACCACCTTCACGTCCCGTTTAAAGGTGAAGAGTTTGGTCCGGGTATTGTAGAAACCGGTCTTGCTCGTCAGTACGTTCTCCTTGTCGACAATGCGGCCACCGTTGTAGTAAGCGGCCACGCTGGTGTTCATGTCGTAGTCCACGCTGGTGGTGGTCAGGGTCATGGCCCGGTCGCGCATCACCACGTTGCCCCGCATCCGGGCGTAGCGGGTGTTGCCGTCGTAGTACAGGCTGTCGCCGGTGAGCGTAACGGTATCGCCCTGGGTGATGCGCACGTTGCTGAACGCCTCGATGTTGTTGGCCGCCGGATACTGAAAAGCCGAATCACAGTACAAATACGTGTCTTTCTGCCGGAAAACCACGTTGCCCTTGAACTTCCGGACTGCTTCTCCGGTGGGCGCATTGAAGCCTTGCAGGCTATTGGCACTCACCAACTCTACCTTTTCCCCCGGCGTGGCCGCCACCGACTTGGTGGTAACCAACTTGGTCGCGCTGGGTTTGGCCTTTCCCTTCGAAGGGGTTTTCGGTTGTGCCCAGCCGTGAAAAGCGAGCAGCATCGGCAAGAAAAGGAATGCGTATCGGGTAAATTTCATTTTAAACGGGGCCGGTTCAATTCGCCTGCGGTTACAAAAACCCTGCCCTTTTCACTCATACGCCGCTGCTTCATTAATACGTCCTCACCCAAAAGGTAAACCTTGGGCGCGGGGAACCGCCACCGGGCAGGAAACCTCCGTTCGATTCGCCGAGC
>JACMKY010000406.1 GCA_014379925.1 Cytophagales bacterium
GTACTCGACACGCTCCACGCGTTGCTGGCCCACGGCATCGACGTGAAGCTGAACGCGGTGGTGATGGACGGCCAGAATACCGACGACCTGATTCCGCTGACCCAACTCACGCGGCAGCATCCGGTGTCGGTGCGGTTTATCGAGGAAATGCCCTTCAACGGGGAAGGTGCCCACTACCCGAAGCTGGTGTGGAACCACGTCCGCATCCTGGAAACCCTGCGGGCGCACTACCCGGACCTGCAAAAAATTCCCGACGGGCCCCACTCCACTTCCTACAACTACGCCATTCCCGGTCACTTGGGCAACGTGGGCATCATCGCCGCCTTCAGCCGGACCTTCTGCGGCACCTGCAACCGCATCCGCCTCACCGCCCAGGGCGAACTCAAGACCTGCCTCTACGACGACGGGGTGCTGGACGTGCGCGCCCTGCTGCGGGCCGGTGCCACCGACGAGGAACTGCGGCACGCTTTCCGGCGCGCCTTTGCCCACCGCCCCCAAAACGGCTTCGAAGCCGAAGCAGGCCGCCAAAACCACCCCGTTTCCGAATCCATGTCGACCATTGGCGGGTGAGGAAGGCAATTATCAATTTGACCCGATCAATTCAGCCCCAGGGCGGCGAGTACCAGCTCCCGGTACGTCGGACCGATGGGAAGCAGCGTCTTGTTGATTTCCACCTGATTGCCCACCAGCGCCTCAATGCGGGCCAGGGGTACAATGTAAGACTTGTGAATGCGCATAAATTCACCGACCGGCAGGGTATCCGCCAGGTTTTTCAACGACTGCAGCGTGACAAGGCGCCCGGCGACGGTATAAATGCTCACGTATTCCTTCAAACCTTCGATGTAGAGGATGTCGGCAAAACGCACCTTTACCAGCTTGTAGTCCGCCTTGACGAAGAAATGCGCGGGAGCGGCCATCTCGCCGGTGGCTTTGGTAAGCGCCGGTTGCCCCGGACTCATTTCCTCCCCGTTTTCCCGCCGGATTTCGATGGCGTCGGCCGCCTTGTTGACGGCCTGCGTAAACCGCTCGAAAGAAAAGGGTTTGAGCAGGTAATCAATGGCGTCGAGCCGGAAACCTTCCACTGCGTATTCGGAGTAGGCGGTGGTAAATACCGTAAGGGGTTTGCGGCGTAAAAGCTGCACCAGTTCCACGCCCGACAGATTGGGCATTTGAATGTCGAGGAACAGCAGGTCAATTTCGCCCGTCTTAAGCACCTCCAGCGCCTGCTGCGCGTTGCGGCACTGGTTTACCAATTCCAGGGAGGGCACTTTGCCGATGTACTCCGCCAGTAGTTGCAGGGCCAGGTGTTCATCGTCAACGGTCAGGCAACGGATTTTCATGGTTGCATCAGTAGCGTCAGGCGTACTTTATACACGTTGTCCTGGGAGATAATCTGGAGTAAGTGCCGGTTGGGGTAGAGCAAAGCCAGTCGTTGCCGTACGTTCTCCAGGCCAATGCCGCCCCTTTTGTCTTTGGTGGTTTGGCCCGGCAAAATGCTGTTTTCAATCCAAAACTCCACTTTTTCCGGGCGCACGCGCAGCCCCAGCTTCACCCAGCCCCGGGGATCATCCAGGTTGCCGTGCTTAAAACTGTTTTCAATGAAATTAATGAACAGCATCGGTTCAATGAGCGGGCCCGGCGCGGGATGGTCAACCTGGAAGGAGATGGACGGGCGTTCCTCCATTTTGAGCTGCTGCAAGTCGATGTAATCCTGAATGTAGGCAATTTCCTGGTGAATGGTTACTTTGGCGGCTTCCCCCTCGTGAAGCATGTAACGCAGCATACCCGACAGTTTTAGCAGCGTGGGCGCGGCCTGGTCGGACTTGAGGTAGACCAGCGTGTAAAGGTTGTTGAGCGCATTAAACAGAAAATGCGGGTTGATTTGCATCTTCAGCCAGCGCAACTCGGCTTCCAGCTGGCTGTTTTTTAGTTTGCTTTCCAGGTAAACTTTCTTAACCCACTCGTCCAACAGCTTTCCCAGTGAGCTGACCGTCCACATAATCAGAAAGGGAAACGTCACCATCCCGAAGTGAAAGAAAGAAAACAGGGGTACGTTGGCAAATAAACGCCCCAGACCCAGCCAGTTGTCCAGGTAAGCCCGAACGAATACCAACGTGGCCAGCCAAAGGAGGGTTGCCACGAAGTACAGCCCGTAGCGATGCGCGAGGAAAAACCGGGGCACGAAGTAAAACCAGTTTGCGTAAGCAAAAACGAGGTGCAACAAGGTAGAAATACCCACGCGGTCAATGAACAGTTCAAACGGCAGGACCTGGCTGAATGCGTAGACGATGAGCGAAAATTCGGATAACCAGAAGACCAGGTGGAGTAGCCACTGGTTGCGCCGGGAAAAAACAACGGATAGGTACGCGGGAACGGGGGCCCGGGGGGGCCAACGGAAAAATGACTGGATCAGCCCTGCCACCCGGGGAAGCATCGCGAAGGTAGGTTGGTTCTTTTCCCCAAAGCTACTGGCTGGCGGGTCAACTGCCCGTTTTTTTCAACCAACCACCCGTTTTCTTCCACCAAGCCGCGTCCGGGCCGCATCACCCGCTCCGGGGGGTTCCCCGTGGCGTTGGTAGATATTCCGGCCCCCTTGGTGGACGCTTTGGCGCGGCAGGTTGAATATTTTTTTTTCGCCCGGGTCAGCTGGCCACTTTTGTAACGTCTTCACGGGCAAGTTCAATCAAACAAAAAAGAAAATCCGATGAAAAACGTAAATCACCCGTTCATTATGCTGTTTGCCGCCGGCACGGTACTGGTTACCGCTTGCCGGCAACACGAGGAGGCCACCCCGGCGGCTCCCCAGGCAGCAAGTACGGCCGCCACCGACCAGGCCTACGCCCTGGCTACTTTCGATGATGCCCTCGCCCTCGCGGGGGAATCGATGCAATCGGCCAACGCCGGCGGACGCGTTTCGGGCGAGCAGAAAATGTCCTCCTGCGTCCGGGTCACCCACAACCAGGACGACAAAATGGTTACGCTCGACTTTGGTGCCACCGGCTGCGCGGCGGCGGGCGGGCGGATTCGTACCGGTAAAATAACCATCTTCTACGTCGGCCGCTACCGGGAACCGGATTCTTCCCTGCGCCTCACGTTCGATAACTACGCGGTAGAAGGCAATCAAGTGGGCGGTACCGTTTATTTGTCCGGTACCCGGCAAAACCCGTCGGGCCAGCCCGAGTACCGCGTAACGGTCGAGGACGGTTTCGTGAAATTCCAGGACAACGGCCAAAGCATTGCCCTCAACATGACCCGTACGCAAGTCTGGACCACCGGTGCGGACACGCCTCAGCAAGCGGCGGATGATGCGTTTGCGGCGACTTACTCGGGTGACCTGACGGACCGGAATGGCACCTACTACGCGGTGAGTACCTTCCAGCCCCTCCTCCTGAAAGGCGCTTGTGCAACGGAAGGCTACTACTACCCGGTCAGCGGCACGGTGTCTTTCCAGCCGGCAACCGGGCCGGCGTGGGCGTTGGACTTCGGAACTGGCGCCTGTGACAAGCAAGCTCAGTTAACCTTCGGGCGGGTAGTCTACCCAATCGAATTGCGGTAGCAAGGGAATGACGAATCCGGAGTGAATATCGTTGATCATTCGTCATTCGTCATAATGCATTTCCTCCTGCTAAACTATTTTCACTCATGTTCATTGAAACGTTAAAGGAAGTTGACCTGCATGCACGCTTGGCCCTTATTGCGGGGATAATGCTCCTGCGTTACGCTTTGTTTGCCGGAATTGCCTACTGGATATGCTACGTCTGGAAGCGGAAGGCTTGGGAACCTAAGAAAATTCAGCTCAAGTATCCCACTGCGTACGCCGTCCGGCAAGAAATTCTGTACTCCATCAGCACCATCGGCATTTTCGTGGGCATTGGCTTTCTGATGCGGCTCGCCCAGGAGCACGCCGTAACGAAGGTATACACTGACATTGGGCGGTACGGTTGGGGATATCTGGCAGTGAGCGTATTGCTGGCTATCCTCATCCACGACACGTACTTCTACTGGACGCACCGTTTCATGCACCTTACGTGGGTGTTCCCCCACGTACACCGCGTACACCACCGCTCGCACAATCCTACCCCGTGGGCCGCCTTTTCCTTTCATCCGTCGGAAGCACTCATCGAAGCCAGCGTGTTTCCCGTCATTGCCTTCCTGTTGCCTATTCATCCGCTGGCCCTGTTCATCGTGGCGACTTGGATGATTACGATGAACGTGCTGGGGCACTTGGGCTACGAGTTGTATCCGGCGGGCATGCTGCAACATTCCGTTGCCAAATGGCTGAACACGTCTACGCACCACAATATGCACCACCAGCACGTAGGGGGGAACTACGGATTGTACTTTAACTTCTGGGATAAGCTGGTGGGTACGAATTTTGAAAACTACGAGAAAAAGTTTGCTGAAAATGCCACCGGCATTCGGCGGAGAAAAAGAAACGAAGGAAATCCCTCAACTGAAACGGAACGAAAAACGCAATCCGTTCACGCGTAACGAAGGTGGAAGTTTTTCCCGGCTTCGGGAATGCCCCTGCCCAGGAAATGGCGTCCATTTTCTGATGGCATTCCGGGAAAAGAAGGCTTACAGATCGTCTGACTCAACACCCACCGCGCTAATACACCGCCATCGCCCGATCCACCGCGCGCGCCCAGGCGTCGATGCCGCCGGAAAGATTGAGGAGATTGGTGTAACCCTTTTGTTGCAGTTCCCGGATCACGTGCGCACTGCGCATCCCGTGGTGACAGTATACCACCACGGGCCGGTCGACCGGAATCCGGTCCGGGCGTTCGCCCACGCGGTCCATCGGAATCAGGATGGCCCCCTCCAGGTGGCAAATGTCGTATTCGTACGGCTCGCGCACGTCAACCAGCACCACCGCCTCTCCGGCCGCCAGCTTTTGGTGCAACGCCCGCCCGTCGATGGCTTTCACCTGGTCGGCGCGGAATCCGTGGCAAAAGGCTTCGTAATCGATCAACGCCGTGATCTCGCCCGCTTCCGCTCGCCGTCGGAAGCGTATTTTGCGGGTGGTCATGGCCAGCAGGTCCAGGATCAGCAGTTCTCCGCTCAGTCCGCGACCGGCCCCGGTAATGAGCTTGATCACTTCGTTGGCCTGGTAGATGCCCACGATGCCGGGCAACACGCCCACCACGCCCGCCTGCTCGCAATTCGGAATCTGACCGGGGCCGGGCGGCTCGGGAAACAGGCAGCGGTAGGTAGGTCCGGGGGTGGCAATCGTTTGACGGCGGTCGGTGTAATTGAACACCGACACGTGTCCTTCGAAGCGGTGGATGGCCGCGTACACGAAAGGCTTATCGAGCAGCACGCAGGTGTCGTTGACCAGGTAGCGGGCGGCGAAGTTGTCGGTGCAATCCACCACCAGGTCGTACTGCCGGCCGATGTCGAGCGCGTTGGTTCGGTCCAGGTGGTGGGCGTACGGAACGGCCCGGACGAAGGGATTGAGTTCGCCCAGCCGACGCGTGGCGACGGCGGCTTTGGAGTAGCCCACGTCGGCGGTGCCGTAGAGAATCTGCCGGTGCAGGTTGCTTTCACTCACCGCATCGCCGTCCACGATGCCCAGCGTGCCCACCCCGGCGGCGGCCAGGTAGAGCAGCACCGGGCAACCCAGGCCGCCCGCCCCCACCACCAGTACGCGGGCGTTTTTGAGCTTTTCCTGTCCCTGGGTGCCAATTTCGGGTAAAACGGTCTGTCGCTGGTAGCGTCTTTGTTCGTCGGGGGTGAGCATGGCGTCAAAAATTGTTGCTGTTTTTCAACCTGATAAGTCGTAAGTCGTGCAAGGTACGATTGACCAGCCGTTTAAACAGAAAGCGTCGATTTAAAGCTCTGAAAAATAACGTTTTGTAGTACACTCACGGCCGCTTATTATCCATTGTTAGGTCGGGTAATTTTTTCGTATTTGTCGTGAATAGTCAACATTAATAACCCAAATGTGATGGCCGAAACAATCAACAC
>JACMKY010000407.1 GCA_014379925.1 Cytophagales bacterium
ATTGTTCAACCCTACCGAACCCGTTCCCGGATCATCGCTGAGGGTATAGCCCATCTCGAAGATGGCTTCGGAAGTAAAGTCCTTGGTAATCAGATCGGCGTACTGGGGGGCCAGGGTATATTTACCGGAATTGATCACCTCCGTGGCGTATTGTTCGGCCAGGGGCCAGTCGCCCGCGTACAAGTGATACCGGGCCAAAGCCGCCCTTACCGCATTCACTCCGGCAAAACCCGCGTTGGCCGGGGCCGCCGGTATTTGATCCAACGCGAACTGGTAATCTTCCCGCACCTGGGCCAGGATGGCTTCCTGGCTGGCGCGGGGAATGCCGCGATTCGTTTCCAGATCGGTGGTGGTTACCAGTGGCACTCTGCCAAAAGAGTACGCGGCGATGAAGTAGGCGTAGCCCCGCAGAAAACGGGCTTCCGCCAGCACTTCCGCCCGCTGCCGGGCGGACACGCCCGCTATGTTGGGCAACCGCTCCACGATGAGGTTAGCCAGGTACACCGTGTTGTAAATGCTTCCCCACAGGGCCGATACCGCGGCGTTGGAAGCCGTGATCTGCTTGCTGCTGAATTCCAGGTACTGGGTAAAGGTTCCGTTGAACGCCAGCAGGTCCGCCGTGAAATCGCCCGCAATCACGGTGGGCGAGGCCGTGCCCCGCGCCGCCGCGTACAAACCGTTTCGCACCAACTCCACGTCGCGGGGTTCGTTCAGCGCCACGTCGTTGGTCAGGAGGTCCACCGGGGGTGGTTCCAGCACCTCTTCGCAGGAGCCGAAGCCGAGCAGAACAAGTAAAATATAAAGCCGGTGTTTTTTCATGGGTTCCGATGCAGTGCGACTTGTCAGTCGTAAAATGGGCGGTTTAGGAATTGCCTTGCCCGTTAGAAGCCTACCGTCACGCCCACCATGAGCGTCCGCACCTGCGGGAGGGTAAAGAAATCGATGCCCTGGGCGGTAGTGGAACCGTCCAGCGTGCTCACCTCGGGATCGCTGCCGGTGTAGTTGGTAAAGGTAAGCAAGTTGGTGCCCGACGCGTACACCCGCACGCTGCCGAGTTTCACCCGCCCCGCCAGCGCGTTGGGCAAGGTGTATCCCACCGAAAGGTTTTTCAACCTCAGGTAGGTAGCATCCTCAATAAACCGGTTGCTGTGGTAATTGTTGAACGTATTTCCCTCCTCGTAACGGGGTACGCTGGTGATGTCGCCCTCCCGGCGCCAGCGTTTGGCGGCTTCCACCGACTGGTTGTTTAACAGGTCCGCCCCCGTATTGACGAAGGTGGTCTTGCTGAAATTCAGCACTTCGTTGCCCACCGAAAATTGAAAGAACACGTTCAGGTCGAAGCCCCGGTAGGTAAACCGGTTGGTGATGCCGCCGATGAAATCCGGCTGGGCGTTGCCGATTACCCCCGCGTCGTCGGGGGTAATCTGACCGTCGCCGTTCCGGTCGTCGTAGAGGGCATCGCCCGTCGCCGGATCCACCCCCAAAAAGTTCAGTCCCCAGAAGGATCCCAACGGTTGTCCCACCAGCACCACGTTGGTATTTCCTGCCCCGTTGGCCGTGTAGCCGCGGAACAGCGGCAGGGTGTCCGGCAACGATTCCACCCGGTTGACGTTTTTGGACAGGTTCAGCGTGGTGGTCCATTTCAGCCGTCCGTCCAGGTTTACCGTGGTCAGGGCGAACTCAAGTCCCCGGTTAGAGATGCTCCCGATGTTGCCAATTACGCCGCCGAAGCCAGTCGTCAAGGGGAGGGGCTGGCTGAGCAGCAGCTTGGTCGTCAAATTGGTGTAGGCATCGAAGGAAGCGGACACGCGTCCGTCGAACAGCGTGGCGTCCAACCCGGCGTTGATTTCGCGGGTTTGTTCCCACTGCAGGTTTTCGTTGGACAAGCTGGTGGGGACGGTACCGGACACGCCGTTGTAGGTGGCCGCGCCGAAAAGGCCCAGGAAGCCGTACGAACCGATGGCCTCGTTGCCCGTGAAACCGAAGCTGGCGCGCAGTTTTAAATCGCTGACCCAAGTCAACCCTTTCATGAAAGGTTCGGCCGAAACGCGCCATCCGGCGGAGGCGGAGGGGAAAAAGCCGTAGCGACGGCCCGGCCCGAAGTTGGAAGAACCATCCACCCGACCAATCAACGAAAACAGGTACTTCTCCTGGTAGTCGTACTTAAATTGGCCGAAGTAGGAAAACAGGCCGCTCCGGCCGTAACTGGATCCTCCCTCGTCCACGATGCCCGCGGAATTGATGTAGGAGAAATCGTCGCTGGGAAACAAACGACCCGAGACGTTCGAACCCCGGCCCGTGTTTTGAATCACCTCGGTGCCCACGTAACCGCTCAGGTTGTGGTTGCCGAGCAGCGTGCGGGTGTAGGAAAGGGTGGTGGAGTTCATCACCCGGGTCGAAGTGCCGGTGATGTACACCCCGTACCCCCGCCCGCCGACGCTGGTCAGAAAGCCGCCGATGGCCGTACCCGAAGGTTCGTACTGGTTCTCCTCCGTATTGGTGTAATCGGCGCTGAACTTGGTCCGCAGCCTCAGGTTGGGCAGCAACTCGTATTCGGCGAAGAGGCCCCCGACAATCTTGAGCGTGTACACCTCGAAGCGGGGCAGCAGGGCTTGTCCCACCGGATTGAAGTTGGGAAAGCCCGCGTATTCGCCGCTTCCCGGCCCGGTGAGCCGCCCCTGCTCGTCGTAAGGTTGGTAGTAAGGCAGGCTCTTGACCGCTCCCGAATACACGCCGTCGAGAAAGTTGTCGCCCTTGACGCGGAAGTTCTTGGTTCTCGACAGGATCAGGTTCGTTCCGAAGGAAAGCTTTTTGCTGACGGTGTGGTCCAGGTTAAAGGTGCCCGCGTAGCGTTCGAAGCGGTTGTTTAACTGCACGCCTTCTTCGTCGCGGTAGCTGAGGTTGGTGTAGAAGCGGGTACGCTGGTCACCCCCGGAAGCACTTAGCTGGTACTGCTGGTAAATCCCCGTCCGCAGCACTTCGTCCTGCCAGTCGGTATCCACCGCATCGGTTACGCCCGGGATGAGGCCCTGGGCGTCGGGGTTCCCGCCGGCGTTGGTCACCGCCTCCCGCTGCAGTTCCAGCAACTGGGAAGCACTGAGCAGTTCCAATTGTCGGACGGGGTCGATCATGCCGCGTTGCACGTCGAACGAAAGGGAGGTTTTGGCGTTGGCGCTGCCGCGTTTGGTGGTGATCACTACCACGCCGTTTCCCGCGCTGGCGCCGTAGATGGCCTTGGTGGCCGCGTCCTTGAGCACCGTGATGGATTCAATGTCGTTGGGGTTGATGGTGGAGAGCACGTTGTCATTCTGCCCGCCAAAATCCCGTCCCGAAAGTCCACCCGCGTCAATGCGCACGCCGTCGATGATGTAGATGGGGCGGTTGCCGGCCGAGATGGACGTGTTGCCCCGGATGCGTACCGTGATGCCGCCGCCGGGGGTGCCCGAGGATTGGGTAACCAGCACGCCCGCCGCTTGTCCCTGCAGGGCCTGGTCCAGCCCGGCGACCGGAATTTCCTTGAAATCCTTGAAATTGACAATGGCGACCGGACCGATGATGTTCCGTTTCTTTTCCGTCTGGTAGCCCGTCACCACGAATTCCTCCAGGGCGGTGTCAGTGGGCCGCATTTGCACGTTGAGTACCGTTTGATTGCCAAGAATGATTTCCTGGGCTGCCAAGCCGATGAAGCTGAACACCAGCGTAGCCCCTTCCGGTACGCTCAGCCGGTAGGTGCCGTCGATGCCGGTAATGACGCCGTTGGCAGTCCCTTTTACACCCACGCTCACGCCGGGCAGGGTCGCGCCGTCGTCGGCCGAAGTGACGGTGCCGGACACCGTTCTTTCCTGGGCAAAAACTGGCGCCGTTGCCAGCCACCCCAACACCGCACCCAATAATAAAGATCGGATCATATTTTCCCGTTAAAGAGCCGAAGCTCGCTGGTTGCGGACAAAATCCGGATTTAAGCCGCGGTTTGCATTCATTGTTTGAGGCCGAAAATCCGTGTTTAAAGGTCAAGGAATTAACGCAAACCGCTTCTAAATGTAGACCATTGATTTCTCAAAACCAAAACCGCCGCTTTTGCCGGCGGTTTACGCAGCCAGTGGATTTTTGGCTCGTGTTTGCATAACGAATTTTTCCCTGCCGAAAATACATTATTTTTACGCAAATGTGTCCCCTCCGGCCGCAATTCGTTGTCTTCTGCGCCTGGGTAGGGTACCCGCCGGCGAAACCAGCCGGGGCCGCCCTTCCCGCAATCCGGTGATCCACTCTCCCAACCCAATGGAAACGTACGCAATTCGCCTCAAACCGGGACAAGACCTCAAGCGGGAAATCGCGCAACTGGCGCGTGAACGCCGCGTCAAGGCGGGGTGCGTGGTTACCTGCGTGGGTAGCCTGCGGGTGGCCAACCTCCGTTTTGCCAATCAACCGACAGGAACCCTCCTGGAAGGAAAATACGAAATCGTGTCGCTGGTGGGCACGTTTTCGGACGAATCCGCGCACCTCCACTTGTCCATCTCCGACGCCACCGGGGTCACCGTCGGCGGCCACCTGCTGGAAGGCAACCTGATTTACACCACCGCCGAACTGGTCGTCGGCGTGCTGCCCGGACTGGCATTCACCCGGGAAGTCGACCCCGCGTACGGGTACCGGGAACTGGTGGTGAGGCAAGAGGACCGCTGATGGCGCGGATGAAATGGGCGGCGCGCCCCGATTCAATGATGTAGCATTCGGACTAGCTACGGCTATTTAACCCCATTTTGCCACTAGAATCAGATAATTTTGAAGAAAGGACGCACGTCAAATTGGTGGCTGGCTAACCTATCTCCAACCTACTTCTACAATATACTCTCATTTTCAAATCGTTACGTCACCCTTCCCTCACGGGGAAGGGATGGGGATGGGGTTTAGCCGCATTTTGATGGGTACACCTCCCCACTAAAACCCTTCAGGAACCGGTAGTTTTTGATTTTCTTTGCTACTACCTTCGGCTCGATGGCTGATGACCATCGGCATTCATCCACCCTAAAACCAACGCCTTATGCGTACCTTACTGCCCGCCTGCCTGATGAGTACTTTGCTGACACTGGTCATGTTGAACGCTTTTGATCCCGCCGTCCGCGTCCTGGTCGAAAAAAATAGCCCGCCCGAATCCCGGCCAACCCGTAGTCCGGCCAAGAAGCGCATACTATTCATTTCGGGCGGGTGCAGCCACGGGCCCGGCCAGCACGAGCACGAAGCCGGCTGCGCGCTGCTGGCCCGGTCGCTGAACGAGAACCTGCCGACCGTCCAGGCGGAGGTGCTGGCCGACGGCTGGCCGAAGGATGCCGCCGCCTTCGAAAACGTCGCCGCCGTGGTGATGTACGGCGACGGAGGGGAGGGACACATGGTCAACCCGTACCTCGAGCAAACCGCGGCCCTGATGAAGAAAGGCATCGGCCTGGCCTGCCTTCATTACGCGGTGGAAGTGCCCAAGGGAGCCGCCGGCAACGATTTTCTGGACTGGATCGGCGGCTATTTCGAAACCGACTGGTCGGTCAACCCCACCTGGAAGGCGGATTTCAAGGCCTTGCCCACCCACCCCGTTACCCGGGGCGTGAAGCCGTTCGGAACCTACGACGAGTGGTACTACCACATGCGCTTTCGGGAGGGGATGAAGGGCGTCACGCCCCTCCTCACGGCGGTTCCTCCCGCCTCCACCCTGGACCGCAAGGACGGCCCCCACGAGAACAATCCCCACGTACGCGCCGAGCAGGGGAAGCCGCAACACCTGGCCTGGTGCCGGGAACGGCCCGACGGCGGGCGGGGCTTCGGCATCACCGGCGGTCACTTCCACCGCAACTGGTCCGACGAAAACTACCGCAAACTGGTGCTGAACGCCATTGCCTGGGTTGCCAAAGCAGAAGTGCCCGCGGCCGGCGTTGCCTCCCAACCCCCCACCCCGGCGGAGTTGGCGGCCAACCCGTGCAAAAAATAACCCCCTTCAAGCGCTAACCCGCCGGAAGTTCGGACCTCCCGGCGGGTTAGCGCGGCTTGGCTGATTGCTACCCGGTCGTGCCTTGCCGGAAATTATTCGGTAAAGCGGCTCACCGGGTGAACACCACTTTCTTGTATAATACCCCGTTGGGGGCCGACAACCGGAGCACGTACACCCCTTCCTGCAAGTCCCTGCCATCCAGGGTGAGTTGCAGTACCTTGTCCGCCTCCGTTTCACCCTCGAACACGGTGGACACCATCCTGCCGCGCAGGTCGTAGAGTTGCAGGGTAACTTTTCCGCCCGTGGCAGGCGTGTACGCAACCGTTGCCCGGTCCGGGAACGGGTTCGGGTACACGTCCAGGGCACTCGGCCGGACTTCTTCCGCTCCCAACTCCTTTCTGGCGTTGGCCGTCGCGAAGGGGGAGAGCACCGCCCCGGGGATGACCACCGGGGCCGAGCCGGCCGCCATCGAGGGCGTGCGCCAGCCCACCGAAACGTGGTCGCCCTGCCCGCCGGCCTTCTCCAGCGCCTCCACGTAGTAGCGCCGGCCCGCCTCCAGCCGCACCACCACCGACTGCTGGCTGGGCAGCTTGTACCACTCCCGCCGATTGGTCCAGTTATTCATTACCCAAGCCCGCAGCACCTTGTTGGCCGGCTGCTCGTTGGTGGACAGGAAGAACTGGCCCTCCACGTCGGAGGCGATCCAGAAGGTGTAGTTGCCCGTTTCGGGGGCGCACAGGTAGCCCCGCAGGCGGGTGCCGAAATTGTTGGCCACGTAGGCCGGCGTCTCGAAGAGGGCGAGCTGACCAGTGCTGGTGGGGGGAGCGCTGAGCGGAATCATTGAGACGTAGTTACCCATTACGTTGCTCCACGTCTCCCGCAGGATCGTCCCGCCCGCCGCGCAAGCGTTGACGGGTGGGTTGGTGGGTTGGATTGGGTTGGGTGCGGGGGGCAAGGGAGCGGTTCCGGTTCCGGGGGGCGACAGGCGCCCGCCCGGCACGGGCCGCTCCAGCGCGCCACTGGGCAAACGCCAACCCACCGACACGTGGTCCGCCCCCGTGGATTCCTTCTGCAACACCTCCACGTAGTAACGCCCGCCCGCCACCAGCGTCACCGGCGCCGATTGCTGGGTGGACTGCCGGGTCCACTCCCGGTGACCAGTGCCGCCCGTCACGCGGGCGAGTCCGCGCAGGTTGACGGGATTCTCGTCGCGCGAAAGCCGCAGTTCACAATCTCCGTCCCCGGCAATCCAGAAAACGTAGCTGCCCGTCATCGGCGGATACAGGTAACCCTTCAGCCGGCTGCCGTACTGGTCACCGAAATTAACCGGTCCTTCCAGTTGGGTGAGGTAGTTGCTGCCGCTGGGGGTACGGGTGAGCGGCAGGGAAGCAATTGAAGTGCCCGTCACGCCCGTCCAGTACTCCCGCAACACCGTACCCGTGACCGAACGGGTGACCGTCACGTTGATCTTCTCGGAGGTGGCGGACGTACCCTTCTGGTCGGTTGCCTGGGCCGTCAGGCCGTAGTCGCCCGTTCCCACGTTGCGCCACTCCACGGAGTAGGGACTGGTGAAGTCCTCCCCGATCTTTACCGGTAACCCGCCGTTGGCCGACTGAAAAAAGGCCACTTTGGCGGTTCCATCGCGGTCGTAAGCATCGGCGCGGATGGTGAGGGTAGTGCCGCTCAGCAACGTTGCGCCCGGCCCCGGCGCGGTGATGTTCACGGTGGGGGGTAAGTTCTGCACCCGGAGGTTTACTTCGTCGGCGGCGGTGGCGTTTTGGTTGTCCTTCACCACCAGGCGGAACGCGTACTCTCCTTCGGTCAGGTTGGTCAGGCCCAGCCGCCCGGAACGGTCACCGCTCATCGGAACGGCCGGTCCCTGCAATTGGGTCCATTGGTAAGCGGCGACGTAACCGTCCCCGTCGCTGGCGGTTGCCACCAAAACGGCCTGGTTGAGGGGCAACGCGATCGTCTGGTCCGGCCCGGCGTTCACCACGGGGGCGCGGTTGGCGTGGGGTGCCACTCTCCCCTCCATCTGCCCGAACATCAGCAGACTTCCCGGGTAGATGGCGGCAAGGCCCGACCAGGGTTGATTGGAGCCTGCGTTCTTGGGGCTTTGGGGGTACGGCTTGGTTCCCGCGCCCGTTCTCCGGTAGCTTCCTGCGAGGTAGTTGTCCCGGTAGTACCCGTTGGCC
>JACMKY010000408.1 GCA_014379925.1 Cytophagales bacterium
GGGCCGCCACAATGGACTGGATGGAGCAGGAGCAGGAGCGGGGGATCACCATCACTTCGGCCGCCACCACCACCCACTGGAACTACCCGACGGTGCAGGGAGAATCTACGCCCGAAACGAAATTGTACAAAATCAACCTGATCGACACGCCCGGCCACGTCGACTTCACGGTGGAAGTGGAGCGCTCGTTGCGCGTGCTCGACGGGGCCGTTGCCCTGTTCGACGCGGTATCGGGGGTGGAGCCGCAATCCGAAACGGTTTGGCGCCAAGCCAACAAGTACGGGGTGCCCCGCATTTGTTTCGTCAACAAGATGGACCGGGCCGGCGCGGATTTTTTCAAGGCCGTCAAGGAGATCAAGGAAAAATTGGGTGCCAAGGCGGTTCCGCTGCAAGTGCCCATTGGTGCGGAGGCTGGCTTCCAGGGCGTAGTGGATTTGCTGACTGGCAAAGGAATGGCCTGGAACGAACACGACGAGGGGAAAACCTGGCGGGAGGTTGAAGTACCGGCCGACCTGGTGGAAACCGTGGCCGAATGGCGGGCGTTTCTGGTGGAGAGCGTGGCTGAGTACGACGATGCGCTGATGGAAAAATTCTTTGACAACCCGGATTCCATTACCCGGGAAGAATTGATGGCGGCCATCCGCAAGGCTACCATCGACATGAGCATTGCGCCGGTGCTTTGCGGCTCCGCCTTCAAAAACAAGGGTGTGCAGACGATGCTGGACGCGGTGATGGCTTACCTGCCCAGTCCGATGGACTTGCCACCGGTTACGGGCATCAATCCGGATACCGAAAAGGAGGAGACGCGCCAGCCGGATGCCAACGCTCCCTTCGCGAGCCTGGCCTTCAAGATCGCTACCGATCCTTTCGTGGGCCGGTTGTGTTTCTTCCGGGTGTACTCCGGTACCCTGGAGGGGGGCTCTTACGTGACCAATATGCGCACGGGCAAGAAGGAACGCATTTCCCGCCTCATGCAGATGCACTCCAACAAGCAGAATCCCATTGACCGGGTGGAAGCGGGCGACATCGCGGCCGGGGTGGGTTTCCGGGACATCAAAACGGGGGATACGCTGGTGGATGAAAAATACCCGATCGTACTGGAGCGGATGAGTTTCCCGGAGCCGGTTATCGGGTACGCCATTGAGCCCAAGAAGCAGGCGGACGCGGACAAACTGGGCAACGCCATCTCCAAGCTGGTGGAGGAAGACCCGACCCTGCGCGTGGAAACGGACCCCGATTCCGGGCAGACCATTCTGCGCGGGATGGGCGAGTTGCACCTGGAAATCATCATGGACCGGATGCGGCGCGAATTCAAGGTGGAAGTCAATCAGGGGGCTCCCCAGGTAGCCTACAAAGAATCGCTGACCAAGAACTACGAACACCGCGAGGTGTACAAGAAGCAAACGGGTGGTCGCGGTAAATTTGCCGACATCGTATTCGAAATCGGACCGCGGGAAGACGGAAAACCGGGTTTGGAATTCGTAAACGGCATCGTGGGCGGGGTGATTCCCCGCGAATTCATCGCCCCCGTCCAGAAAGGGTTCGAGGAAGCCATGAAGAACGGAGTTCTGGCGGGTTATCCGCTTGATTCAATGAAAGTAAGGCTTTTCCACGGTTCATTCCACGACGTCGACTCCGACGCCCTTTCATTCGAACTAGCGGCCCGGGTTGGTTTCCGGGATTCGGCCAAGCACGCGGGAGCCAAGTTGATGGAGCCGATCATGAGCGTGGAGGTGGTCACGCCCGACGAGTTTACCGGACCGGTGACGGGGGATTTGAACCGTCGGCGGGGGTTGATGAAGGGGATGGATTCGAAAGCCAATGCCCAGATCATCAAAGCGGACGTTCCGCTGTCCGAGTTGTTCGGTTACGTGACCGATCTGCGTACCATTTCTTCCGGTCGCGCTTCGGCCAGCCTGACGTTTTCCCACTACGAGTTCGTTCCCAATAACTTGGCCGAGTCCATTGTGGCCAAGGCGAAAGGAGCTACGGTAAAATAAAGCCGTCATCACCCACGATTCATTTACCCCCTCACGACTGAAAAAATGAACCAGAAAATTCGAATAAAGCTCAAATCTTTTGACCATAGTCTGGTCGACAAATCCTCCGAAAAAATTGTCAAGGCGGTAAAGTCAACGGGGGCCATCGTGAGCGGGCCGATTCCTTTGCCCACCCAGAAGGAAATCTTTACGGTACTGCGTTCTCCGCACGTGAACAAGAAATCCCGCGAGCAATTTCAACTCTGCACGTACCGCCGCTTGGTGGACATTTATTCCACCAGTGCCAAGACCGTGGATGCGTTGATGAAACTGGAGTTGCCCAGTGGCGTTGACGTGGAGATCAAGGTTTGACGCTTTTTTTATGCTGGGTGGAAAGCCGACGTACGTCGGCTTTTTTTGTGCATCCTTACTGCCCGGTTTCCTCCGACGGAGTTGTTAAACAGTATTTTACAATTAATTTTTATCTGCTCGTTGCAGAATTATTTTTAATCCATAACTTTGCACTCCCTTTTCGCGGGTTGCCTGCTTTCGGCCCGCAACCCGCGCTTTAATACGAACGAATATGGCTGGATTGATTGGAAAAAAAATTGGAATGACCAGCGTCTTTGGGGCTGATGGTCGTTCAATTGCGTGTACTTTGGTGGAGGTTGGCCCCTGCGTGGTGACGCAAGTAAAAAACGCGGCGACCGACGGGTACGAAGCGGTTCAACTGGCGTTCGGGGAAAAAAAGGAAAAGCATACTTCCCAAACGCTGATGGGCCATTTTAAGAAGGCCAATACCACGCCCAAACGAAAGCTGGTCGAATTCAAGGGATTTGCCAACCCGCTCAACCTGGGCGACACGCTCCGGGTGCAGGACGTATTTTCGGAGGGCGAAATTCTGGATGCCGTGGGAACTTCGAAAGGAAAGGGTTTTCAGGGAGTAGTGAAAAGGCACGGATTCGCCGGGGTGGGCGGCGCTACGCACGGCCAGCACAACCGTTTGCGTCACCCGGGTTCGATTGGGGCGTGCTCATTTCCCTCGCGGGTTTTCAAGGGCATGCGCATGGCGGGCCGGATGGGTGGCGACCGCGTGACCGTTCAGAACGTGCGGGTGGTCAGGGTGCTCGCTGAGCAAAACCTGGTCCTGATCGGTGGTTCGATCCCCGGTGCCAACAATTCATTCGTCATTTTAGAAAAGTAACCCAATGGAAGTTTCGGTATTTGACCTGACGGGCCAGGATACGGGCAGGAAGGCGGTTTTGTCGGACGCGGTGTTTGGCATTGAGCCCAACGAGCACGCCGTGTACCTGGACGTGAAACAGTACCTGGCCAACCAACGGCAGGGCACCCACAAATCGAAGGAACGCGCCGAAGTGTCTTTTTCCACCCGGAAGCTGAAAAAGCAAAAGGGCACGGGGGGGGCCCGCGCGGGCAGTCGTAAATCTCCGTTGATGAAGGGCGGTGGCCGCGTGTTCGGTCCGCGCCCCCGGGACTACGGCTTCAAGTTAAACAAGAAAGTGAAGCTCCTGGCCCGCAAGTCGGTCCTGACCGAAAAGGCAACCAATTCGGCCGTTTCGGTTTTATCGGCTTTCACGTTCAACGCGCCCCGGACGAAGGAATACCTTGCCTTCCTCAACGCCTTTTCACTGGCCGGCAAGAAGACCCTCTTGATTTTGCCGGAGAACGACGACAACGTGTACCTTTCCAGCCGGAATATTCAAAAAGCCCGGGTAACCACGGCCAGCAACCTGAACACCTACGACCTGATGAACGCGGATACCCTGCTCATCAGCGAAGCGGCCCTGGAAAAGATCGAAAACTTCTTTAAATAAAATACAATGACTGTACTCAAGAAACCCTTGATTACCGAGAAGTTGTCCGGTATGAACGCGAAGGGCCGGTACGGATTCCTGGTGGATCTGAAGGCGAACAAAATCGAAATAAAGAAGGCCGTGGAGAAGATGTACGGCGTTACCGTACAAAGCGTGAACACCATGCGCACCCCCGGCAAGCCCAAGTCCAAGAGCACGAAGGCCAAGCAAGTAACGGGCCGGACCTCCATTACCAAGAAAGCCATTGTTACCCTCTCCGAAGGAGAAGTGATTGATTTTTACAGCGGCATCTGATTTAACGGAGCCAAACAGTAGCCTTACAAAAAGATGGCGGTAAAAAAACTCAGACCAACCACGCCCGGGCAGCGCTTCAGGGTAGCCCCCTCTTTCGAGGAGATTACGACGGATAGGCCCCAAAAGTCGTTGTTGGATACCATCAACCGGACGGGCGGCCGCAATGACACGGGCCGGATGACCATGCGGTACATGGGCGGGGGGCACAAAAAGCGTTACCGGATCATTGATTTTAAGCGGGACAAAGCCAACGTGCCGGCAACCGTGCAGACGGTGGAATACGATCCCAACCGCTCCGCCCGCATCGCCCTCGTGCAGTACGCGGACGGGGAAAAACGCTACATCATCGCCCCGCAAGGAATCACGGTCGGACAGACGGTGGTCTCGGGCAAGGACGTGGCACCCGAAGTCGGGAATTCGTTGCCCTTGTCGAGTATCCCCTTGGGTACCATCATTCACAACATCGAACTGATTCCCGGCGGGGGGGGGTCGATGGCCCGCAGCGCCGGGACGTACGCCCAGCTTTTGGCCCGGGAAGGCAAGTATGCTACCGTCAAACTTCCCTCCGGCGAGATGCGTATGGTGTTGATCAATTGCTTGGCTACGGTGGGTTCGGTGTCCAATCCGGACCACATGAACGTAGTTTTGGGCAAGGCGGGTCGCAACCGTTGGCTGGGTCGTCGGCCGAGAACGCGCGGCGTGGCGATGAACCCGGTGGATCACCCCATGGGTGGGGGAGAAGGAAAGGCTTCCGGCGGGCACCCCCGCTCCCGCAACGGATTGCTGGCCAAAGGCAAAAAGACGCGGGATCGTAAGAAGCATTCCAATCAGTTAATCATTAGCCGAAGGAAGAAATAAGGATGGCACGTTCACTAAAGAAAGGACCTTACATCGACTTCAGGCTGGATACCAAAGTTCACACGATGAACAATTCCGGCAAGAAGTCCGTCATTAAAACCTGGTCGAGGCGATCGATGGTTTCCCCCGATTTTGTGGGCCACACCTTTGCCGTGCACAACGGAAACAAGTTCATCCCGGTGTACGTGACCGAGAACATGGTGGGTCACAAACTGGGCGAGTTTGCCCCGACCCGCAACTTCCGTGGCCACGTGGCCAAGAAGGACAAAGGAAAAAGATAGCAAAGGAACGGTGGATTGATTTAAAACTCAACACCTACGTCCCGTTATACAAAATTATTCAGGCAATGGAAGCAGTGGCTAAATTAAGGAACGTACCTTCTTCTCCCCGCAAGATGCGGCTGGTAGTGGACCTGGTGAGGGGAAAGAAAGTGAACCACGCGCTCAATATCCTTAAGTTCGGATCCAAGAGTGGTTCGCCTAAGCTGTATAAACTGCTTTTGTCCGCCATTGCCAACTGGCAAGCCAAGAACGAAGACACGAAACTGGAAGTGGACAGCCTTTTCGTAAAGACCATTTTCGTCGACGAAGGAAGGATGCTGAAGCGGTTGCGCCCGGCACCCCAGGGCCGTGGCCACCGCATCCGCAAGCGTTCCAACCACGTTACGCTCGTCGTTGACAGCAAGGCACCGGTACCCACGTTCACGAAAACCAACCCGCAAGCAACGCAACAATAATGGGACAGAAAGTCAACCCCGTCGGTTTCCGACTCGGTATCATCAAGGGTTGGGATTCCAACTGGTACGGCGGCAAAACCTTTGCCGAGAAATTGATTGAGGATGAAAGGATCCGGGAGTACGTGAAGGCCCGGATTCCCAAGGGAGGCATTGCCAAGGTGGTGATTGAACGGACGCTCAAACGCATCACGCTGACCATCAACACGGCTCGTCCGGGCGTGGTCATCGGGAAAGGGGGGGCAGAAGTCGATAAAATCAAGGAAGAACTCAAGAAGATCACCAACAAGGACGTTCAGATCAACATCTTTGAAATAAAGCGCCCGGAGATTGATTCGAAATTGGTGGGCGAGTCCATTGCCCAACAGTTGGAGGCCCGCATTTCCTACCGGCGCGCCATGAAACAAGCCATTGCCTCCGCCGTTCGGGTCGGTGTCCAGGGCATTAAAGTCAAGGTGTCGGGTCGCTTGGGAGGCGCGGAAATGGCCCGTACGGAGCAGTACAAGGAGGGTAGAATTCCCCTGCACACCCTGCGGGCGGACATTGACTACGCCATTTCGGAGGCGCAGACCGTGTACGGCAAGATTGGCATCAAGGTGTGGATCTTCCGGGGTGAGGTGTACGGCAAGCGCGATTTATCCCCGAATGCCAACGTAGTCAGCGCTTCCGCCCCGAGCGGTGACCGGGGTGGCGCGGGCGGTGACCGGGGCGAACGCCGGGATCGGGGCCGGGGCGGCAACGACCGCAACGACCGTGACCGGGGAGGCGACCGGGGAAAGGGCAGCAATGATCGAAATGCCAACAGCAATAACCGGGGCAAAGGCCCCGGCCAGGGACCTCCGCGCAAGAAGCGGTAAATCCGGGTTAGCAACGAGAAACCAGCGGAGGAAACGGACAAACGGACTTTTCACGTCCCGTTAGGTCCACAAACGATTACGACCATGTTACAACCGAAAAGGACGAAGTTCAGGAAGCAACAGAAGGGCCGGGTCCGGGGAATTGCCACCCGGGGGTACACCATTGATTTCGGTTCCTTCGCCGTGAAATCGCTGGAGGCCGGTTGGATTACGGCCCGTCAGTTGGAAGCGGCCCGTATTTCCATGACCCGGGCAATGAAGAGGGAAGGGCAGGTTTGGATCCGGATTTTTCCGGATAAACCCATCACCAAAAAGCCCGCGGAAGTTCGGATGGGCAAGGGCAAGGGCGCACCTGAGTACTGGGTTGCCGTGGTGAAGCCGGGAACGATTTTGTTTGAAGCCACCGGGGTTAGCCTGGAAACTGCCAACGAAGCATTGCGGTTGGCCGCCCAGAAACTGCCCATCCGAACCAAGTTTGTGGTTCGCCGGGACTACGTGGAGGAAGCCAAAGCGGTCTGATAAGCCCGGTTTTTCGTTGACGCAGGTACTTTTCAGAGCCTTCACTTACTGATGCATCCACTGAGTTATGAAAAACGACGAGATAAGAACTTTGAGTGTGGAGGCGCTGCGCCAACAGATTGTGAATGAGCAGCAAACTTTGCAGCGACTCAAATTTGCCCACGCGGTTACGCCCATCGAGAATCCGATGAGAATTCGGGCGACCCGGAAACTGATCGCTCGGTTGCACACTGAGTTGACGGTGAAAGAGAAACCAACGACTAAATAACAGCCAGGATGGAGGAGTCCAGAAACGTGAGGAAAGAAAGGGTGGGGCGCGTCACCAGCAACAAGATGGACAAGTCCATTACGATTGTCATTGACCGCAAGGTGAAGCACCCGGTTTACGGTAAATACATGTCCCGGTCCACCAAACTGATGGCGCACGACGAAAAAAACGAGTGCGGTATCGGCGATACGGTTAAGATCATGGAGACCCGGCCGCTCAGCAAGAACAAGCGGTGGCGGTTGGTGGAGATTGTTGAGAAAGCAAAATAACCGATGATACAGCAAGAATCAAGGCTCACCGTAGCCGACAACAGCGGCGCAAAGGAAGTGCTGTGCATCCGGGTACTGGGCGGCACCGGCCGGAAGTACGCCTCCATCGGTGACAAAATTGTCGTTACCGTAAAGTCCGCCCTCTCTTCCAGTTCCCTCAAAAAAGGAACCGTTTCCAAGGCCGTTGTGGTACGAACCAAAAAGGAGATCCGCCGCAAAGACGGTTCTTACATCCGTTTCGAGGACAACGCCGCGGTGCTGTTGAACAACAACGATGAGCCCCGGGGAACGCGCATTTTCGGACCGGTCGCCCGCGAGTTGCGCGAGAAGCAGTTCATGAAAATCGTGTCCTTAGCGCCTGAAGTACTGTAAACCCATGGAAAAGCCAACCAAGCACGTTAAAAGGCACATTCGCACGGGAGATACCGTGAAAGTGCTTTCGGGCAACTCCCGCGGCCGGACGGGCAAAGTGACGTCCGTTGTCACCGAAAAGAACCGGGCAATCGTGGAAGGGCTGAACATTGTTTCCCGCCACGTTAAACCCAGTGCGGCCAACCCCAACGGCGGCATCGATAAGCGGGAAGCCGGAATTCACATCAGCAACCTGATGTTGGTGGACCCGGCTACCGGCGAAGCCACGCGCACGGGTCGCAAACGGGACGAAAAAGGCAAACTTCAACGCTATTCTAAAAAGACCGGGGAGATCATTAAGACCGCTTAAGTCCCTCCGGTGTAAACGCACTGCATTATGGCAATTCCCCGGTTAAAAGAAAAATACCAACAAGAGGTAGTGGAAGCCCTGAAGGGCAGATTCCAGTACAAATCCGTGATGCAGGTTCCCCGCCTGAAGAAAATCGTCATCAACAAGGGGATCGGCGCGGCGGTTGCCGATAAAAAGCTGGTCGACGTGGGCGTGGAGGAGTTGACGCTGATCACGGGTCAGAAAGCGGTGGCCACGTTGTCCAAGAATGCTATATCCAACTTCAAGTTGCGCGAAAACATGCCGATCGGTGCCAAGGTTACCCTGCGGGGCAACCGGATGTACGAGTTTCTGGATCGGCTCACTTCGGTGGCACTGCCCCGGGTGAGGGATTTCAAAGGCGTCAGTGACAAGGGATTCGACGGCCGGGGGAATTACACCATGGGCATCAAGGAGCAAATTATTTTCCCCGAAATAAGCATTGAGAAAGTAAACAAAATATCGGGAATGGACATTACCCTGGTAACCAGTGCCAACACGGATGAAGAAGGATTGGAACTGCTCAAAGCCCTGGGAATGCCTTTTTCCAACCAAAAAAGATAAACCCTTCATTCAAGCAAATGGCAAAAGAATCCGTAAAAGCCCGGGAACGCAAGAGGATAAAAACGGTGGCAAAATTCGCCGTCAAGCGGGCGGCCTTGAAAGCAGCCGGTGATTACCTGGCCCTCGACAAGCTGCCGCGCAACGCTTCTCCCGTGCGGTTGCACAACCGTTGCCAGATGACGGGTCGGCCAAGGGGTTACATGCGGAAGTTCGGCATCTCCCGGGTTACCTTCCGTGGCTTGGCTTCCGAAGGAAAAATCCCCGGAATCACGAAAGCCAGTTGGTAATAATTATTGGATCGTATTTTTTTAACCCTGCGATTTTACTTACTTTTGCAGTCCCGTTTGCGAAAACGGGTTTTGCACCTCTATTTCATCGGACATGACGGACCCAATAGCTGATTATCTGACCCGTTTGCGCAACGCAATCCAGGCCAAGCACCGGATTGTAGAAATTCCTTCCTCCAGCATCAAGAAGGAAATCACCAAAGTGCTCTACGACAAGGGATACATTCAAAACTATAAGTTCGACGACAGCATTGTGCAGGCTACCATTAAGGTGGCCTTGAAATACAACCCGCTCACCAAGCAGTCCGCCATTGTTAAACTGGAGCGGGTAAGCAAACCCGGCTTGAGAAAATACGCGGGAGTGGATTCCGTACCCCGGGTACTCAATGGCTTGGGCATCGCGATTCTTTCTACCTCGAAGGGAGTGATCACCGATAAGGAAGCCAAAGCGCTGAATGTGGGCGGTGAGGTACTGTGTTTCGTGTATTAACCAACGCGTAAGGAACATGTCTAGAATTGGTAAACAGCCCATCGCGCTCCCCGCTAACGTGAGTGTGTTGGTAGCAGCCGACAACGTGGTGACCGTGAAGGGACCCAAGGGCACCCTGCAGCAAAACGTTGACGCGGATATTGCCGTCAATCAGGAGGGAAACGACATTGTGCTGACCCGACCAACCGATCAGAAAAGGCACAAGGCGTTGCAGGGACTGTACCGTTCCCTGGTCAATAACATGGTGGTTGGCGTTAGCAACGGCTACAAACTCGAGTTGGAAATCATTGGCGTTGGTTTCAAAGCCACCGCTACCAACAACATACTGGAGTTGAACCTGGGTTATTCCCACAACATTTACCTGGCCGTCCCCAAGGAAGTGTCGGTGGCCGCGGTAAACGAAAAAGGCAAGAATCCGACGGTGGTGTTGCAAGGGATTGACAAGCAGTTGCTGGGTCAGATTGCTGCCAAGATTCGTTCTTTGCGCAAGGTAGAGCCTTACAAGGGAAAAGGCATTCGGTTCGTCAACGAGGTGGTGCGGCGGAAAGCGGGCAAGACGGCTTCCAAAAAGTAGGGGTGATTCGTATCCACTTCGGGGCTACGCCCGGCACGCAGGTAATCTTGGGTTTTTGATTTTCAACGAGACAGTATGGCCGCAACAACGAAAACTGGCAGAAGAGAGCGCATCCGGAAGAGCATCCGGCGCAAGGTATCGGGTACCCCCGAGCGCCCGCGCTTATCCGTTTTTCGATCCAACACCAGTATTTACGCGCAAATCATCAATGATTTGACGGGGGTAACCCTGGCCAGTGCTTCGTCCCGGGAGTTGGAAGGCGCCAAGAATGCCAACGTGGAAGTGTCCCGAAGCGTGGGAAAAGCACTGGCGGAAAAAGCCTTGTCAAAGGGCATTGATACGGTGGTATTCGACCGGGGAGGGTACCTCTACCACGGTAAGGTGAAAGCATTGGCGGATGGTGCACGGGACGGTGGCCTCAAATTCTAACCTGGAACATGGCTCAATCAAATACAAGTACAAATACCAATACCAAAGGGGTTAGGGCAAGCGATACCGAACTCAAGGAGAAAGTAGTTGCCATCAAGCGCGTTGCAAAAGTTGTGAAGGGTGGCCGGCGTTTCAGTTTCGCCGCCATCGTGGTGGTGGGAGATGGCAACGGCGTGGTCGGTTACGGATTGGGTAAAGCCAACGAGGTGACCGATGCCATTACGAAGGGGATTGAGGATGCCAAGAAAAACCTGATCAAAATTCCCCTGCTCAAACACACGGTGCCGCACGAGATGCTCGGCAAGTTCAGCGGCGGGTTCGTTTTGCTCAAACCCGCTTCTCCCGGCACGGGGGTCATTGCGGGTGGTGCCATGCGGGCGGTGTTGGAAAGCGCGGGCGTCCGGGATGTGCTGGCCAAGTCCAAAGGTTCATCCAATGCGCACAACGTGGTGAAAGCAACCATTGACGCGCTCTTGAGAATGCGTGATCCGCACACGGTCGCCCAGCAGCGGGGAGTTAGTTTATCCAAGGTTTTCAACGGGTAGGCAGTAACGAAACGACTTCCGGTTGAGCGGACGTCCAACATCCACAGCAATGGCAAAAGTCATAATAATGCAGGTCCGAAGTACCATTGGCCGACCCAACCGTCAGAAACTGACCATCAAGGCGCTGGGTCTCGGAAAAATTAACCGCAGTGTGGAGGTGGAGTACACGCCCCAGATTGTTGGAATGGTCAACAAGGTCGGCCACCTGGTCACCGTAACGGAAATATAACGATGGATCTCAGTTCACTCAAACCGGCGGCGGGTTCGACAAAAAACCGGAAAAGAATCGGCCGGGGCCAGGGCTCGGGCCGGGGCGGAACCTCCACCCGCGGGCACAAGGGGGCGAAGTCGCGTTCCGGCTACCACGCCAAGAAAGGTTTTGAAGGTGGCCAGATGCCACTCGTGCGGCGCATTCCCAAGTTTGGTTTCACGAGCCCGAACCGGGTTGAATACCAGGCCATTAACCTGGATACCATCCAGGAATTGGTGGAGAGGCTGAACCTTCCCACGGTGGACGTCGACGTATTGAAGCAGAATGGGCTGGTGTCCAAGAACAACCTGGTAAAGGTGTTGGGTCGGGGTGAGTTGAAAGGTCCGCTGGAAGTGAGTGCCCACGCTTTTTCGGCCGCTTCGATTGAAGCAATTGAAAAGGCCGGTGGAAAGGCCATCGTGCTTTAGCGACGGCATGCCCTACCGATTGGTGTATCGTCGACGGTCAACGGTCCAACGCACAAATAAGTCGACGGTTGACGCTTCCTCAGCCGACGTAATCCGTCAAGCAACGGTGGTTAAAGCATTAGTCATTCTGAACGTTTCTCTACGGGTATGAAAAGGTTCATTACTACCATCAAGAACATATTTTCGATCGCGGACCTGCGGACCCGCATCCTGAATACGTTGCTGTTTCTGCTCATTTTTCGTTTGGGTGCCCAGGTGGTACTGCCCGGGGTAGATCCCAGCCAACTCAACAAAGAAGCGGGGGGCTTGCTGGGTTTGCTCGACACCATCCTGGGTGGGGCTTTTAGCAACGCCTCCATCTTCGGATTGGGCATTATGCCCTACATCTCGGCCTCAATCGTCGTGCAGTTGCTGACGGTAGCCGTGCCCTACTTCCAGAAAATGCAGAAGGACGGGGAGTCGGGCCGGAAACGGCTGAACCAGATCACCCGGGTATTGACCATCCTGGTGGTGGTTCCCCAATCCATCACGTACTTGGCCGGGACCATTCCCAACGAAGCGATTCTGGTGGATCGTTTCTTCTTTACGGTGTCCTCCGTCATCATCCTTACCGCCGGAACCATCTTCTGCATGTGGCTCGGCGAGAAGATAACTGATAAGGGGATCGGCAACGGAATTTCCATGTTGATTATGATCGGGATTGTTGCCCGGCTGCCCAAGGCTTTGTACGCCGAAGCGATATCGAGGGGAACTTCGGGTGCGTTGATCTTCCTGGTTGAACTGGTGATCTTGTTCTTCGTGGTCATGTTCGTGGTTATGCTCACGCAGGCCGTACGGAGAATACCCGTGCAGTACGCCCGGCAGGTGGTGGGCAACAAAGTGTACGGTGGCCAGCGGCAATACATTCCCTTGAAGTTGAATTCAGCGGGCGTCATGCCGATCATTTTCGCCCAATCGCTGATGTTCCTGCCTTCGCTGGCCGCTTCGGCCTTGCAGGACCGGAGCGAAACGGCGGCGTCCATCTTCGCCACCTTCTCCGACTTCGAATCCTGGCAGTACAACTTGTCTTTTGCCGTATTGATTATTTTGTTCACCTTCTTTTACACGGCTATTTCGGTTAATCCCAACCAGATTGCCGAGGACATGAAGCGCAACGGGGGGTTTGTTCCCGGAGTAAAGCCCGGTGGTCAAACCGCGGAGTACATCGACGCGATCTTGTCGAAAATTACGTTGCCGGGTGCCATCTTTCTCGCCCTGGTAGCTGTTTTGCCGGGCATCGCCAGCCGGCTGGGTGTAAACCAGGAATTTGCCCAGTTCTTCGGGGGTACTTCCCTGTTGATCATGGTGGGCGTGGTGCTGGATACCCTGCAGCAAATTGAGAGTCACTTGTTGATGAGGCACTACGAAGGGTTGATGAAATCGGGTAAAGTAAAGGGGCGTTCGGAAAACGTAGCAGCCTGACGGCAATGGTTTACCTCAAGACGGACGAAGAAATTGAACTCATTAGGTTGAGTGGTTTGGTACTTGGCAAGGCGCACGCGGAAGTGGCCAAATTGATCGGGCCAGGCGTGAAAACCGCTCAGTTGGACCGCTGTGCGGAAGAATACATCCGCGACCACGGTGGCGTTCCTTCCTTCAAGGGGTTTAACGCATTTCCGGGCTCGCTTTGTATTTCCGTTCGTGAGCAAGTCGTGCACGGCATACCCGGTGATTATGAGTTGCGGGAGGGTGACATTGTATCGATTGATGGTGGCGTACTCTTGAATAATTTTCACAGTGACAGTGCGTATACCTACGCGGTGGGAAAAGTGAGTGAAAGGGTAGAGGAACTGCTGAAAGTTACCAAGGCGTCGCTCTACGAAGGCATTGCCAAGGCGACGTCGGGGACGCGGTTGGGAGACGTGGGTTTTGCGATTCAACAGCACGTGCAGCGGCACGGATTTTCCGTTGTAAGGGAGCTGGTGGGACACGGCATCGGCCGGAGCCTGCACGAAGAACCGGAAGTGCCCAACTTCGGCAAACGCGGGCAGGGCGTCAAGCTGGAGCCCGGAATGGTGATTGCCATCGAGCCCATGATCAACCTGGGTACGCGCAACGTTTTGCAGGAGAAGGACGGCTGGACCATCCGAACCGCGGATCGGAAACCTTCCGCGCACTTTGAGCACACCGTGGCGATACGGACGGGGGGGCCCCAGATACTAACTACGTTTGAGTTTATTGAACAAGCACTGGAAGCCCGGCAGGAAAGCGAAGAAATTTATTCGCGCTGACGAACAATAATCTTGCAGTTATATAACCCATAAATGGCTAAACAAGCGTCCATTGACCAGGATGGTACCATTGTAGAAGCACTTTCAAACGCGATGTTTAGGGTGGAGTTACAAAACGGCCATCAAGTAATCGCCCATATTTCCGGGAAGATGCGTATGCACTACATCAAGATTTTGCCAGGGGATAAGGTAAAACTTGAAATGTCCCCGTACGACCTCAGCAAAGGCAGGATTGTCTACCGATACAAGTAATTTCTGACTACGTTAACGTCCCATTCCGATGAAGGTAAAAGCATCCATCAAGAAACGCAGCGTAGAATGCAAAGTCATTCGCCGCCACGGAAAGCTTTACGTGATCAACAAAAAGAATCCCCGGTTCAAACAAAGACAAGGCTAATTCAACCATGGCAAGGATCTCAGGAGTAGACATTCCGGACAAGAAGCGGGGAGAAATAGGCTTGACCTACATCTTCGGCATCGGCCGCAATTCGGCGCAGAAAATTCTCACCAAAGCCGGGGTGAATTTCGATAAGAAGGTAAACGAGTGGTCGGATGACGAGTCGAACGCCATCCGTGCCATCATCACCGGTGAGTTTAAGGTGGAAGGAGCACTTCGTTCGGAAGTTCAGTTGAGCATCAAGCGGTTGATGGACATTGGCTGCTACCGTGGATTGCGTCACCGCAAGGGCTTGCCCGTGCGCGGACAACGAACCAAGAACAATTCCCGTACCCGGAAGGGCAAGCGCAAAACCGTTGCCAACAAGAAGAAAGTCACTAAATAGGTATGGGTTGCCGGTTACCGGTTACAAGTTGACATTCTTCCAGCTTTTAACTTGTAACCTGCAACTTGCAACTTGCAACCAATTATGGCACAAGCAAAGAGAAAAGACAAGGCGAAGAAACGGGTGGTGGTAGTGGAGCCCGTCGGGCAGGTACACATCCGGGCCTCCTTCAACAACATTATCATCTCCATCACCAACAGTGCCGGGCAAGTGATTTCGTGGGCTTCGGCCGGCAAGATGGGTTTCAAAGGTTCCAAGAAAAATACGCCCTACGCGGCCCAGATGGCGGCCTCAAATTGCGCCCAGGCGGCTTTCGAACTGGGCATGCGCAAGGCGGAAGTGTTCGTGAAGGGTCCGGGATCGGGTCGGGAGTCGGCCATTCGAACCATTCAGAACGCGGGCATTGAAGTTACGATTATCCGGGACATCACACCGATGCCCCACAACGGGTGCCGTCCCCCCAAGCGCCGACGCGTATAACGGACGTGGATAAAGGCGCGATCACCCGGTGGCTTTCATCGCGTCTATAATGACTATCATACTACAAACAATGGCAAGATATACCGGTCCGAAGTCGAAGATCGCCCGTAAGTTCAACGAGGCCATCCTGGGTCCCAGCAAAGCGTTGTCGAAAAAGGCGTACCCTCCCGGCCAACACGGCAAGGGAAGACGGCGAAAACAGTCGGAGTACGCAGTTCAGTTGTTGGAGAAGCAAAAGGTCAAGTACACGTACGGTGTGCTGGAAAGGCAATTCGCCAACCTGTTCGACAAAGCGGCCCGCAAGCAGGGCATCACGGGCGAGAACTTGCTGAAGTTTCTCGAGGCACGCCTGGATAACACGGTTTTCCGGCTCGGCGTTGCGCCTACCCGTCGGGCGGCCCGGCAACTGGTGGTTCACAAGCACATCACCGTAAATGGCGACGTGGTCAACATTCCTTCCTACGCCCTGAAGGCGGGTGACGTGGTTGGGGTGCGCGAGAAATCCAAGTCACTGGAAACCATTACGGACAGTCTGTCGGCCCGAAACATCAAGCGTTTCTCCTGGCTGGAATGGGACTCCACCAACCTGATCGGCAAGTTTGTCACTTACCCGGACCGGGAACAGATTCCCGAAAATATCCAGGAGCAGCTTATTGTGGAATTGTATTCCAAATAAGCTGGTATTCAATTCCCGACCCGGCTCTGGTGAGGAAAGGCCGGGCTGGCGCATCCCATTTTTTACCTTCCTTGCGCTTAACCTAAACTGAAAGAAAAGAGTATGTCCATATTAGCGTTTCAAATGCCCGATAAGGTGATGATGGAGCGGGCCGACGATTTCCGCGGCATGTTCGAATTCAAACCACTCGAGCGGGGATACGGGGTAACCATTGGGAATGCATTGCGTCGGATTTTGTTGTCGTCCCTGGAAGGCTTTGCCATTACGAGCGTGAAAATACCGGGGGTGCTGCACGAATTCTCGTCGATCGAAGGCGTAGTCGAAGACGTTTCGGAGATCATACTGAACCTGAAAATGGTCCGGTTCCGCAAAGTGTCCGACATGGTGGACAATAAGATCGTGGTTAACGTCAAGAACGCCAGCGTTTTGAAAGCGGGTGATATTGCCAAGTTCACTTCTTCTTTTCAGGTGTTGAATCCGGATTTCGTGATCTGCAACCTGGACAACATGGTGGATTTGGAAATGGAATTGATCGTGGAGAAAGGCCGGGGGTACGTGCCAGCCGACGAAAACAAGCAATCCGATCAGGTGTTCGGCTACATTCCGATCGATGCCATCTTCACGCCGATCAAGAATGTAAAGTACAGCATTGAAAACACCCGGGTGGAGCAAAAGACGGACTACGAAAAGCTCGTGCTGGAAATCGAGACGGATGGTTCGGTTCATCCGGAAGAAGCCCTGAAGGGCGCGGCCCACATCCTGATCCAGCACTTCATGCTGTTTTCCGACCAAACAATGACTTTCGAGTCGACGAAGCCGGAAGAAGGCAGTGTGGTGGACGAGGAAATGCTGCACATGCGGAAGTTGCTCAAGACTTCCCTGGCCGACCTGGATCTGTCCGTGCGCGCCTACAATTGCCTGAAGTCGGCCGACGTGAAGACGTTGGGCGACCTGGTGAACCTGGACATCTCCGATATGATGAAGTTCCGGAATTTCGGCAAGAAATCGCTCACCGAGTTGGAGCAGTTGGTGGCGGAGAAGGGCTTGACTTTTGGCATGGACCTGTCCAAGTATCGGTTGGAGGAAGATTAGTTACCCAGTATACCCATGAGACACGGAAAAAAATTCAACCATTTAGGCCGGACTTCCGCCCACCGGAAAGCAATGCTTTCCAACATGGCGACTTCCCTGATTCTGAACAAGCGCATCGAGACCACACTCGCCAAGGCGAAAGAACTCCGGAAATACGTCGAGCCTTTGATCACCAAGGCCAAAACGGACTCCACCCACTCGCGGCGGACGGTTTTCTCCTATTTGCAGAGCAAGGAGTCCATCAAAACCCTGTTCGGGGAGGTGGCCGAAAAGATTGCTACCCGTCCGGGTGGCTACACCCGCATTATTAAACTGGGAAACCGGTTGGGCGACAACGCGGATACGTGCCTCATTGAATTGGTGGACTACAACGAAACGATGCTTAAGCCCGCCCCGGACAAGGCCAAGACCCGGCGGAGCCGGCGGGGCAAAAGCGCCCGACCCGCCACGGATGCGGCCATTCCATCCGACCAGCCGACGGTGGTTGGGAAGCCCACCGCCGCCCAACCAACTGCTGCCGATTCACCCAAGCCGGAAGATACCAACCCCGAATAACGGACATTGAACTTTCCATTCAATAAAAAAGGGATTTGACGCGCGTTGAATCCCTTTTTTATGCCTAAACCACTCATTCATGAAATACACCAAAAGCCGTCCGGCCTTGCTGGTATTGCAGGACGGAACTGTGTTCAGGGGAAATGCACTCGGCATTATCGGAACCATCGGGGGCGAAATATGCTTCAACACCGGTATGACGGGTTACCAGGAAATCTACACCGACCCGTCTTACCACGGCCAGATTATTGTCAATACCAACTCCCACATCGGGAACTACGGCGTTATCCAGGCCGACGAGGAATCGGCCTACGTGAAGATCCGGGGCTTGGTTTGCAATCAGTTTTCCCGGAGCTACTCCCGCCACCAGGCGGACTTTTCGCTTCAGGATTACTTTGAGAAGGCCGGTATTGTGGGCATCTCGCAAGTGGATACCCGCCAACTGGTGCGGCACATCCGGCACCGGGGCGCGATGAACGCCATGGTTTCTTCGGAAATCCTGGACGAGGAAGTCCTGAAACAGAAACTGGCCGGCGTGCCGGCAATGGACGGGCTGGAACTCTCTTCGGAGGTAAGCACCCGGCAACCATACTTCGTAGGCGAGGCGGGCAGCCCGTTTAAGGTCGCGGTGCTGGACCTGGGCATCAAAACCAGCATTCTGGAAAATCTGACGACCCGGGGGTGTCACTGCCAGGTTTTCCCGGCCAAGACTTCGTTCCGGGCCATGCAAGCCTGGGGCCCGGACGGCTATTTCGTCTCCAACGGACCCGGCGACCCGGCGGCCATGCCTTACGCCGTTGAGACGGTGAAGGAGGTACTGGCCGCGGACGTGCCCCTGTTCGGCATCTGCCTGGGACACCAGATCCTGGCGCTGGCCAGCGACGTTTCTACCTACAAGATGCACCACGGTCACCGGGGCCTCAACCACCCGGTCAAGAACCTGGTCAGCGGCCGGGGAGAGATTACCTCCCAAAACCACGGCTTCGGCATCAACGAAGCCGAGGTGAAGCAAAGCCCCGTGCTGGAAACGACGCACGTAAACCTCAACGACGACAGCGTCGAGGGCATCCGCCGGAAGGACAAAAAGGCGTTTTCGGTGCAGTACCACCCCGAATCCTCGCCCGGCCCCCACGATTCCCGCTACCTCTTCGACGATTTTATGCGGTTGATGCGGGATTAGCCCCGTGGGTTGCGCGAACCCCTTTGGTCGGCTGGTTTGGACGCGTGGGAGCCCGGAGCGGCAGGAAATACAGCGGGAGGCAAGCAGTACGGATGCAGCAGCCAACCCGCTGCCCCGTGCTTCTTGTTCGCATGCATTGGTCCGGCGACTGGGCGGATAAAGGGCAAGATTTGCTTGGCCGTTGATTGCGGCTTTCTTCACAATACCTTAATCAACATTTTATTTTGGGTTAATCCTCTTCCGGGTTTTTCATGGGAAATTTGGATTTGGTTTAACCGACTGGTTTATCACTTCCCTTCAATCCCATACCGATCCGGAATTGATTGGTCTCCTGAGGCAAGGCAACCACCAAGCTTTTGAGGAGATCTACCACCGGTATTGGACGCCGCTCTACGCCTACACCTACAACCGCTTGCGATCCCGGCAGGTTTGCGAGGAACTTGTTCAAGGAGTTTTTTTAACGCTTTGGGTCAAGCGCGATACGCCAGGAGCAATCGTTTCGCTTTCCGCCTACCTCTTCACGGGTGTCAAATACCGGATGTTGAATGAAATGAAGGCCGAACGGGTCCGAAGGGATTTCGCGGCCAGCTTCACGGCCTTCCAAACCGGCCAGCACAGCCGCGCTACCGACGAAGCCGTGGCCGTGGGGGACCTGCAATCGGCACTGGAAACCTTGGTTGACCAACTTCCGCCCAAATGCCGGCAGGTATTCCAACTCAGCCGACTCGAGCACCAGTCCATCGCCGATATTTCCAACGCGCTGAACGTTTCGCCGAAAACCGTCGAAAGTCAGTTGACCAAAGCCCTCAAGCACCTGCGATTGGGATTGAGAGAATTTTTTCTTTGCTGGTTGGCGGTTCTTTTCAACGGCTGAGCAGTCGGCCTGCGGATTGGCCTTCTATCCAACGCCAACCGGACGAGCACGGTTGTTCTTCGGTGGTGCCTGGTCGAGCATCCGTTCGTCTTTCTTCCGTACCGATCCCTTTTTCTTTCATTACCGACAATTTTTTTCCGATGACGTAGGGGTACGACGGCGCTCGGTTGGCTTCACTGCAGGCGCCCGTCATCCCACGCGTCATTTTCATGGACGAACACGAATTTGAACGGCTCATCGACCGCTACCAGCAGGGGGAATGTACCCCGGAAGAAAGGCAACGGCTGGAAAGGTGGCTAGATTCCCTGGAAAAGCGGAGCGGACGATTCGAAGACTGGGCAACTACGGACCAGCAGCGATTGGGAAAAGAAATGCTGGCTTCCCTTTACGAGCGAATGAAGACCGCGCCGGCTTCACCTTTCCGTCGCATCCGCTTGGTTCCCCTGCTTAAAGTTGCGGCTTCGCTTATCCTGCTGATCGGTTTGGGCTACTGGGCCGGGCAATCCCTTCCCGGGTGGAACCAACGTTCCGTTGCCTACCAGGAGCGTACGTCTACCACCGGAGTGACCCAATGCACGCTGTCCGATGGTACGCTGGTTTGGCTCAAAGGAAAGAGCAAACTGTTTTTTCCGACCACCTTCGATGGCCCGCAACGGGAAGTGCGGCTGGAAGGAGAAGCCTTGTTCGAGGTGGCAAAAGATTCGGCCCACCCCTTTCTCATCCGCTGCGGCTCTTTGCTGACCCGGGTGGTAGGCACGAGCTTCAACGTCAAAAGTTCACCTGATCAGCAGCGGATTGAGGTGGTGGTGTTGACCGGCAAGGTGAAGGTTTCGAGCTTGTCCGGCCAGGAGGAGATTCTGTTGCTACCCCGCCAGAAAGCCCTTTACCGGGCCGCCACCCGGACGGTAACGAAAACCGTGGAAACACGCCCGGAATCCTACCTGGCCGGTACCCAATACGACATGCGGTTCGAGGATACACCCGTCTCGGAGGTAATCAGGCGAATCGAGCGGAAGTTCAACGTCCGGATCGAAGTGAGGGGAGACGAACGGGCTGAACGCTGCCTGGTCAGCGCCGACCTGACGGACCAGTCCTTGGCTACCACCTTGCAACTGGTCGTTCAGGCGTTGGGAGGCGATTACCAGCAGCAGGGAGAAACGGTTCAATTGAGCATACCCGGCTGTTCGTAGTCGTGTTCGATGAATTCCGGCCGCCCGTAAGGACTACTCCCCGTTGATTCCCGTTTTTCAATGGGATAAATCGTCAATGGCCCTTGAAAATCAGCCGTGGTTGCCTCGCGCTTGATCGGGTCAAGTCTTGTTTTTCAACGCCTGCCAGACGGGTGAGAGGACCCCACTGCTCCATCGAAACCACCATCAAGTCCGATAAACGCCCAAAACCATGAAAGAAAAGCTGACTGCCGTCCCCGGTCTCCACCGGTTGTTGCGCGTGTTCCTTTCTCAAGTCCTGCTTATGGGGTTGCTTCACCACGCCGGACTGGCAAGCGTTGCCCTCGCCCAGGATGTGCTGGATCAGGAGTTGTCGGTTGACTTCCGAAACATTCCACTCCGGGAAGCCCTGGCACAACTGAGTGGGCGGGCACCCGTCAAATTCGTGTTCAGCAGCAGCCACATCCGCGCTAAAAAGCGGGTGACTTTACTGGCTACCCGGGAAAAGCTGACGGTAATCCTGCGTCAACTGCTCCACCCGATGGGCATTGAGTTTGCGCTCACGCAACCGGGCTTCGTCGTATTGAAGAAAAGGGATTCCCCCCGCGGCACTCCCCGGGAGAACACCCCGCACCTGGCCCAAAACGGCAACGTCCCCGCCGGGGTGCCCGCCACCCCGCCCCCCCTGAGCGGCAAGGTCACCGACGACCAGGGGCAGCCCGTTCCCGGCGTAAACATCCTGGTGAAGGGCACGACGATCGGCACGGCCACCGACAGCCAAGGTTACTACCAACTGACGGTGCCCGATGGCTCCGGGGTAATCCTGGTCTTTTCCTTTGTGGGCTACGTAACCACCGAGCAAGCCGTTGGTGACCGAACCACGGTCGACGTGCAGCTCGCGCCGGATGTTCAGTCGTTGGGTGAAATGGTGGTGGTAGGCTACGGCACCCAGAACCGCCGGGACCTGACCGGGGCGGTGGCCTCCATCGATACCCGCGCCATCAGGGACCAGCCCGTTGCCAACATCGCCGAGGGCATCGCCGGCCGCCTGTCGGGCGTACTGATTCAGCAGACCACCGGGGCACCGGGCAGCAACCCCTCCGTCAAGGTGCGCGGCCTGGGATCCATCACTGCCGACAACGGCCCACTCATCGTCCTGGATGGGCAACCGCTCAACGCGGGCGGGTTGAACCTGATTAACCCCAACGACATCGAGAAAATTGACGTGCTCAAGGACGCTTCGGCCACGGCCATCTACGGTTCACGGGGCTCCAACGGCGTGGTGATGGTGACCACCAAGCGCGGCAAGGCCGGGCAGACCCGCATCGATTTCGACTACTACACCGGGGTGCAGGAGGTAACCAAGAAAATGAACACGTTGAACTCCCAGCAATTCGCCGAGTTCAGCAAGGATGCCGTCAACACGGCCTACCTCGAGCGCGTGCCGGGTGCCTCCGTCAACGACCCCAACGGCATCCGTCCGCCGAACCTGCGCTACCGGTACGCCCGGGGCGAATTTCCGGGAATCAACTTCGACGACCCCGCCAGCCTGGCCAACTACGATTACCAGGACATGATTTTCCAGCGAGCCCCCATCCGCAGTTACCAGGTATCGGCCTCCGGAGGCAGCGACAAAGTGCAGTTCGCCATCACGGGAAACTACCTCCAACAGGACGGCATCATCAAGCGCTCGGGCATTGACCGGTACTCCCTGCGGACCAACCTCGATGCGCAGCTGACGGACAAGCTAAGGGTGGGAGCCAGCCTCAGTCCTTCCTTTACGGACGAAACGCGGGTAAACAGCGATGGCCACTGGTCGGACAATGGCATCATCAATTCGGCGTTGGCTTTGATGCCCTTCGTGCCGATCTACCAGGCCGACGGCACGACGTACAACGGGCAGGCAGCCTACGCGGCCACCTACAACTGGACGGGGGTGCCCAACCCGGTGGCCAACATCTACGAGATCGACAACCAACTGGGCAACCTGCGCCTGCTGGGCAATGCGTACGCCGAACTGGTGGTGTGGAAAAACCTGAAGTACCGGGGCACGCTGGGAACGGACCTGATCTACCAGCGCCAGAATTATTACCAATCCTCGGCGTTGCCCATTGTCAACCAGTTGCCCCCCACGCCCACCAACGGTTTTGCTTTCTCCTCCCAAAACATCAACTGGGTAACCAACCACACGCTCAACTACGCCTTTGCGCCCGCGGCGGACCACCGCTTCGAAGTGCTGCTGGGCACGGAAGCGCAGAAGAACGACCTGCAACAGAGCCAGGTGAGCGCCAACCGGTTTGCCAACAACCTCGTCCGTACGGTAAACGCGGGTACGGTCACCGGCGGCAGTTCCCTGCGCGAACAGTGGTCGTTGGCTTCCTACTTTGGCCGCCTCAATTACGCATTCCGCGACAAATACTTAATCAATGCTTCCATCCGGCGGGACGGTTCCTCGCGTTTCGGGCGCAACAACCGCTGGGGTACTTTCCCTTCGGCTTCGTTGGGCTGGCGCGTATCGGAGGAAGCTTTTCTGAAAAACGCTTCCTTCGTCTCGGACTTGAAGCTCCGGGCCAGCTACGGTCTTTCGGGCAACAACGCCTTTGGCAATTACACGCAAACCAGTTTGCTCAACCCCGACAACTACGCCCTGGGAAACAACCTGGCCAACGGATTGGCCACCAGCAGCATTGGCAACGAAAACCTGACCTGGGAAAAAAGCCGGCAAATCGATTTGGGTCTCGAACTGGGGCTGTGGCAGGACCGCCTCTTCCTGACGGTGGATTATTATTCGCGAATCACCACCGACCTGCTGCTCCTGGTGCAAGTACCCACGCTGACGGGCTTCTCGGCGGCCATCCGCAACATCGGCAAGGTGGAGAACAAAGGGATGGAATTCTCCCTCTCGACGCGCAACCTGACGGGTGGTTTCACCTGGAACACCGACCTGAACCTTTCTTTCAACCGCAACCGGGTGCGGGCACTGGGACCGGCGGGTGACCCCATTCGGAGTGGTACGGGCGTGGACGAATCGAACATCACTGTCCTGGGAAAACCACTGGGCAACATTTACGGCTACCAGCAAATCGGCCTGTTCGGCAGCGAGGCCGAACTGGATGCCTATCCCCACTTCGCCACCACCCGTCCCGGTGACGTGAAGTACCTGGATGTCAACGGCGACCAAGTGATCAATGCGGACGACCGGACCATCCTGGGCAACAACCAGCCGGACTTCATCTACGGCGTGACCAACGCTTTCACCTTCCGGGGATTCGACCTGGGCGTGGTCATCCAAGGGGTACAGGGAGGGCAGATCCTGAACCTGTCCCGCCGGTTTTACGACAACCTCGAAGGCAACGCCAACCAACTGACGACCGTGCTCGACCGCTGGCGCTCGCCTGAACAGCCCGGCAACGGCATCACGCCGCGGGCCAACAGCCGTTCGACGGGCAGCAACAACGCCGTGTCTTCCCGCTGGGTGGAGCGCGCCACCTACTTCCGCGTCCGCAACGTCACGTTGGGCTACCGCGTGCCGGTTGGGGTAGTGCAGCGCATCAAAGGGCGCTCGTTGCGTCTTTACGCGGGCGTGCAGAACGCCTTCACTTCGTCGAAATACCTGGGCTACAACCCCGAGGTGAGCGGTTACGAAAGTGCCTTGACGGGCGGGGTGGACTACGGATCCTACCCGGTGGCCCGCACCTATACCATTGGCTTCAACCTGGGTTTTTAACGCATTCTTCCCTTCAAACGGCTTCCCCATGAAAACCAATCTTCTGCTCACGGGCGTGCTGGCGTTAGGCCTGGTCGCCTGCAAAGAAAAATTCCTGGACCTGGCCCCCGTTTCATCGGCCAACGCCAACACGTTTTACCGAACCTCCTCCGACATGCTCCTGGCCCTCAACGGCGCTTACGGGGCGTTGCAGTTGGGGGGACAATACGGGCGGTACTTCGTGGTATCCGAGATTCCTTCCGATGACACCGCACCCCCCTTGTCGGGGTCCATCACAGACCAGGATGAGTTCGACAAGTTCTACCTGCGCACCACCAACCCCCTGCTGGCGGAGCGGTGGAGCGATGGTTACCGGGGCATCTACCGTTGCAACACCGTGCTTGACCGCATCCTGGCCGTGCCAATGGACGAAGCGCTGAAGCAACGGATGACCGGCGAAGCCAAATTCCTGCGGGCGCTGATGTATTTCAACCTGGTCCGGATGTTCGGCGACGTACCGCTCGTGCTGAAGGAGATCACCGATACCAACGAAGGATACACCTACGGGCGGGCCCCGGTCGCCGACGTGTACGCCCAAATCACCAAGGACCTGTCCGATGCCGAAGCGTTGTTGCCGCCGGCCTACACCGGCGTAAACGTGGGCCGGGCTACCAGCGGGGCGGCCAAGGCGTTGCTGGGCAAGGTATACCTTACCCAGCAACAACACCCCGCGGCGGTCGCCAAGCTCAAAGAAGTGGTCGATGCGGAGAATGCCGGCCTGTACGCCTTGCTGCCCGCGTACGCCGACGTGTTCAAGACGGCCAACAAGAACGGAAAGGAGTCGGTTTTCGCGGTCCAGTACCGGAAGGGAAATTTGGGGGAAGGCAGTGGCTTTGCCAATCTCTACGCGCCCCAAGTCTCCGGCAACGCCGTGGTTGCCTTCGGCGGCGACGGGAACAACCGTCCCACGGCCGACCTGGAAAACGCCTACGAGGCCGGCGACGTTCGCAAGGACCTCTCGATGGCTACGGGATACACCAACGAGTTGGGCGCGCGGGTGGACTTCTACTACGTGAGAAAGTACGCCGACCCGCCCGTGGTCAAGTACGACTCGGAGGACAACTGGCCCGTGATCCGGTTCGCCGACGTGTTGCTGATGTACGCCGAGGCCCTCAACGAGACGGGTAGACCGGCCGAAGCGTTGCCTTTCCTCAACCGGATCCGGGTCCGGGCGGCCTTGGCGGCAAAAGCGTCGCTTACCCAACCGGAGATGCGGCTGGCACTCGAACAGGAACGCCGCGTGGAATTGGCTTTCGAAGGTCACCGATGGTTTGACTTGGTGCGGACCGGGCGGGCCTTGGACGTGCTCAACGGCAAGGCCGGGGCGATCGGCATCACGACGAAACTGACCGCCAACAACCTGGTGTTTCCAGTACCGCAAAGTCAGATTGACGTCAACCCTTCCCGGATCCAGCAAAATCCTTTGTAGAGGCAACTGGATTTGGCACCGCCGTCCGGAATCCGGCGTTCCGAGCCGGGCGTACCCGGGGAACGAGGACCCTCGAACCAAGGCATACCCGCGTGAAACACTGGTCGTATTTGGCGGCACTGTTGGCGTCGATGCTGATTCCTTCGGCCCGTGGCCAACCGAACAAGGTTTTTCTGCCGTGGCAGGAAGGGTATTTGGATATCCACCACATCAATACGGCCCGGGGAAACGCCGGGTCCCCACGATTCCCGCTACCTCTTCGACGATTTTACGCGGTTGACGCGGGATTAATCCTTCCGCCGCTACCGGCAACGTGACCCACATCCCGGTCTCCCGGATGCGACTGCATCCGGGAGACCGGGTTTCGCGGAGAAAGTTTTTCAACATTGACCCACTGGCCGGATGGCTAGTTTTCGTTGGCGGCGCGTTCTTCACCCGCTTCCTCGTCCACCTTGTCGTCGTACTTGCCGTTGACGATCTCGGCGTATTTTTTGAGTTGTTTGGCCTTGATGAACTTCTGCTTGAACGGCGAAACCTGGTCGCCGCCTTTGCCCGCCAGGGACCTGAGCGCCGCTACGTCGTCGAAGATGCTCATCTGGCTGCCCGTTCCCAGTTGAAGGGCGTTGCGCTTGTCTAGCAGCAAGGGACCACCGTTGCCGCAATCCACGACGATGTGGTTGTAGCGGGTACCGCAGGAGCCGAACTTGTGGTTGACGTAGGCATAAGCGTAATTGGCATCTTTGGCCTGGATGGATTGAATAATTTCGCTTTCGGATGCTACTTTTACCGCGTGTGGATAGTTGGCCTTTACCTCGGCGATACCCAATTGGGTCAAGTAATCGGGTAGCAGCAGGGGCAGGATGTTATTTTTCATGCGTGTTCGGGGTTGGGGTTCGGCCCAAAGGTAGCCACGCCCCGTCGGAAGGAATTGCCCGGTTGGCCGGATTGCTTGCCCGGGTAAGGATTCGCCGGAGATCGGGTCATCGGCGGCCCGCCGGTCAGTTTACGGGAAAACCGTTCGCCGGATGTAGATCCGTACCGGCAACGTTGGCCCACTCAGCGGTGCTTTGTCTGGTGGCTGTCGGACCGCTTTCCCCGCAACTTCGACAAATTGGCGGCGCGTTCTTTGAATTGCCCGGCTAATTGATCAATTTGGCAGCGACAAATCCACCAACCTTATCCCTACCAAGCCATGAGTTTAATTCAACAGATTCGCGCCCGGCAAATCCTGGATTCAAGGGGCAACCCCACGGTGGAAGTGGATGTGACCACCGAAAACGGTTTCAAGGGACGGGCGGCCGTGCCTTCGGGCGCCTCCACTGGCACGCACGAAGCGGTCGAACTGCGGGACGACGATGCCAAGGTGTACCTGGGCAAGGGCGTGTTGAAGGCCGTCGAAAACGTGAACGAGTTGATTGCCGATGAACTGACCGGGCTTTCCGTCTACGAGCAGAACTTCATCGACAAGGTTTTGCTCGAATTGGACGGCACCCCCAACAAGGGAAAACTGGGGGCCAACGCCATCCTGGGGGTTTCGTTGGCCGTGGCCAAGGCAGCGGCCCAGGAAGCGGGCCAGTCCCTGTTCCGCTACGTGGGGGGCGTGAACGCCAACACGCTTCCCGTGCCAATGATGAACATCCTCAACGGGGGCAGCCACGCCGACAACGCCATCGACTTTCAGGAGTTCATGGTGATGCCCGTGAACGCCGAATCCTTTTCGCAAGCCCTGCGGATGGGAACGGAAGTGTTTCACACGTTGAAGAAAGTGCTCAAGAGCCAGGGCTTGTCCACCAACGTGGGCGATGAAGGCGGGTTTGCACCCAACATTAAATCCAACGTGGAAGCGATCGAGTTGGTGGTGCAGGCCATCGAAAAAGCGGGATACCGGCCCGGAGAAGACATGTTCATTGCCCTGGACGCGGCCAGTTCCGAGTTCTACGACGCCGAAACGGGGATGTACCACTTCAAGAAATCGACGGGCGAAAAACTCACTCCCTCGCAGATGGCCAACTACTGGAAAGAGTGGGCCGATCGGTATCCCATCATTTCCATCGAGGACGGAATGGCCGAGGACGACTGGCAGGGATGGAAAGCGGTGACCGAACTGTTGGGAAAGAAGATTCAGCTGGTGGGCGATGACTTGTTCGTCACCAACGTAACCCGGTTGCAGCAAGGCATCGAACAAGGGATTGCCAATTCGATCCTCATCAAAGTAAACCAGATCGGTTCCCTGACCGAAACCATCAATGCCGTCAACCTGGCCAAACGCCACGCGTACAAATCCATCATGTCGCACCGTTCCGGCGAAACGGAGGACAATACCATTGCCGACCTGGCCGTTGCCTTGAATACCGGCCAGATCAAGACGGGCTCGGCTTCCCGTTCCGACCGGATGGCAAAGTACAACCAGTTGCTCCGCATCGAGGAGGAGTTGGGCGAAACGGCTTACTTTCCGGGTAAGAATTTTTAACGAATCGCGCCCCGCCGCGAACGCAAAATTCACCTTTCCGTGAAAAATATTCTTTTAAAACTCAGCCGCAATTCCTACCTGCTCATCGGAATTTCGTTTTTGGTTTGGATGCTGGTCTTTGATCCCGACGATTTCATCACCCAGTATCGAATGAGCCGGAAATTGCGGGACCTGGAAGCGGAAAAAACGTACTACCTGGAAAAAATTGAGGAGGTAAAAAAAGACCGGCAGGAGTTGCTGGGTAACCCGCGGCTCCGGGAAAAATTCGCGCGGGAAAAATACCTGATGAAAAAGAATACGGAAGAAGTGTTTGTCACGGTGGACGAGAAAAACAATCCCCTTGAATAAGCAATGGGTACGGATCATTCCTGCTGCGACACCTGCACGAAAACGGTATCCCGAACCAGATTGTTTCGGGCGAAGGAGTCGCCGCGCGGTTCGTCCAGCGTGAACACCGGGCGGTTTTTTTCGCTGGCCCGGGTAGTTGAGGTGATGGCCCTCTGAAAAATACTTTCCGCGATCACCAAGGAGAGAAGAAGCAGCACTTTGAAGCTAAACGACAAATTGGTGCGGTGTGGTTTCATAAACAAAAATCGGTGAAATTCTAGCTGGTGTCTCGCCTACTTGGTCTGCGAAGTAAACGTAAAATCTTGAATAAAGCGGCCCGCCAACCCCAGGAATTTACCGCAACACCGCCTGGTCAGGCGGTCATCGATGTAAGAAACTACTCTTTTATTCAAGGAATATTCTAGCAAAAAGGGGAGACCCGTAGGGAAGGGTTTGAAAAAATCCGCCGCGGTACCGTGGGCGCTGGTTGGTTGGCCCGGGCGATATCCGCCGCTCACCCGTCCAGGGATTTCGGACGAGTAACCCCTTTTGAACCAATGGCTTTGGATACCGATCAAACCCAATTCTTTGAGAGCATTCTTTTCGAAAGCTTTGGCTTCGA
>JACMKY010000409.1 GCA_014379925.1 Cytophagales bacterium
AGAAATTCTTCGCGTTCCACGCGCGGCACGACGCGAATCACGGCGTACTCAAACAAGTGCTTTTCTGGCATACTCCGCTTCCTGGACAAAAATTTCTGAGGTGGCGAGTCGGGCCTCCAAGAATTGGACGTACGCCCGTCGCTGTTCGCTGACCACCTCCGAAGCGGATTCGCCCGTCAACCACTGGTCGGGAATGGAAGCAACGATGGAATGGACGCGTGCCGCGCTGAGGATGGCGCGAAACTCGGCGTCAACCGTTTCCAGTTGGGTGGCTTGGGGCAGCAACGCGTGGTCTTTGACGAGCGTGAACGGGCGCCGGGCTTGTTCTTCCCACGGCGGATCCGAGTGATGGAAGTAGAGGGAGGCACCGTGGTCAATCAGCCACAATTCCCGGTGCCAAATCAGCATATTCGTATTGCGGGGGGTACGGTCCACGTTCGTTACCAGGCAATCCAACCAGACAATCTGGGAGGCCAATTTGGCATCGACGGTGGTTACCAAGGGGTCGAAGGTGATGGCCCCCGAAAGGTAATGAAGCGCCAGGTTAAGCCCGGCACTGGCCCGAAGCAGATCCTGGATTTCTTCATCGGGTTCGGTGCGGCCCAAGGCGGGGTCGAGGTGGGCGAACACGATTTCCGGTACCCGCAAGCCGAGGCCCCGGGCGATTTCACCGGCAATCAACTCGGCAATGAGGGCTTTCACGCCCTGTCCCGCGCCCCGGAACTTGAGGACGTACAAAAATCCGTCGTCGGCCTCGACAATGGCCGGCAGTGAGCCGCCTTCGCGCAATGGGGTGACGTAACGGGTCACCTGGACGGTTCGGAGTTGAAGTTGACTGTTACTCACGGGTGCGTAATTGGCGATTGGTTGCTCCGCGCCCCACTGGGAAAAATCTTTGCCTACGCCCAGCGAGCGGCTACTTGAAAGGTAGGTCAAACTTCTTGAGAAATCATTGGGCAGGGGCTGAAGTTTGTCCAAGTTACCCAACGCTGATCGTGCTTCCCGAAAGCAGGCTGAACCCTCACCTTTCCAGCCGTTCCAGCGCTTCCCGGACCGAGGTAGGCGTGAGGGGTCGCAACGTCGGCTCGGCTTCCGAAAGGTTGAGCAGGTAGCCTTCCATGCGGGGGAGGTAGTGGAGGTCGTGGGTGATGCAAAGCACCGTCTTGCGCTGCCGCACCCACCCCTGCATCCAGTCGAACACCCGCTTCTTGTTGCGCACGTCGAGTTGCTGGGTGGGTTCGTCGAGCAGGTAAATTCGGGCGTCTTGCAGCATCAGTTGCGCCAGCCACACCAACTGCTGTTCTCCGCCCGAGAGCAGGCGAAAATCCTGCTCGCTTGCGTGGCCCATCTTCAGGTGCTCCAGCGCGGTGGCTGCAGCGGCGTAATCCCCCGCGTGGTAAGGCTCGAACGTGCGCTTGGTCCGGAACCGGCCCATCACCACCAAATCCAGGACCCGAACGGGAAAACCGACGGCGTTCTTTTGTTCCAGCGTAGCCACCAGCCAGCTTCGCGCCGGATTCCGGATCGTTTTTACGGATTGCTGGCAAAGGAAAATGTCCCCTTGGTAGGACAACTGCCCGGTGAGGGCTTTGAACAGGGTGGTCTTGCCGCAGCCGTTGTGTCCCAGGATGGCCACGAAGGCGGGCTCGGCGACGGTAAAAGACAAGTTGCGGATCAGGGGGTGGGTCCCGTAATCGGTCCCGGACTGGATAGTCCCGGACTGGATGGTCCCGGACTGGATGGTCCCGTAATCCGCAACCAGCCGGTTTACTTGAATAATCAAGCAGGGAGGTGGATCGAGGGTGCGGGAGGGGCAATTCCGAGGGCGGTGATCCGTCGCCCATCCCCTTTGGACGAGGTCAATATTCGTCTTCGTTGAAAAAGAAGTCGTCCTTGGTGGGATAGTCGGGCCAGATTTCCTCGATACTCTCGTACGGCTGGCCGTCGTCCTCCAATTCCTGAAGGTTTTCTACTACTTCCAGGGGGGCGCCCGAGCGGATGGAATAGTCGATCAGTTCGTCTTTGGTGGCCGGCCAGGGAGCGTCTTCCAGGTAAGAGGCTAACTCAAGTGTCCAGTACATAAGTTTTCGTCCTTTTGATTGTTTGGCAATGGGGGGCAAACATAAAGCTTAATTTTAGAAAGCGAGTCCATTTTCGCGGTTCGCGGGCAAATAACGGCGTTTTTGGTTTGAATTATTAAACGAAACCAAGCAAAAAGGTTTCGCACCCGTCCGGTTTTTTCTTCACGGAAGACTTTTCGGGAGCAACGCGCGCACGCCGGATCAAGGCTGCGAGAAAGCCTTGACCTGGTCTTGGAACTCCTTCAGGAGCTGTTCCTTCACCCCGATTTTCCGCTTTTGGATGCTGAGCTTGGAAAGTACCATTTTGTCCATCGTCTGGTTCTTGTCCATCATGCCCATTCCCGTCACGTTGCTCTCGTAGAGGCTCAGTTCGCTCCGGTCCTTGCGAATGAGGTCCGACATAATCGTTACTTTGATCCGCAACTGGTCCTCCGCCCGCTTCTGGTCGAAGAAGTGGTGTTTACGTTTGACCACCCGCATCAGGTAGTTGAGTTCGAATATCTTGTCGCAGGCCAGCCGGAAGCGGTCGGCCACCTGGTGGTCGGGTACCTTGGGCCGTCCCAGGTCCTTCCACTCCATCAGCAACTGCTTTCCCCTTTCGGCGGCCTGGATCATGTCGTCGTTGCTGTTGGCCAGCTTTTCCGCTTCGGCGCACATCTTTATCTGCGCCAGCACTTTCGGATCGACCCTTTTGACGAGGGGCTGGGACGGAATTCCCTTGGCCCGCTTGTAGCGTTCGTAGAAAAAGTCGTTGGCCTTCTTGAACTTTTTCCACAGGTGCGCCGACTTCTTGACCGGAATCTTGCCCACGGTCTTCCATTCCTCCTGCAATTTTTTCAGCGTGGCCAGGCCCGCGTCCACGTCGGTTACGCTCCGGAGGGCTTCGGTACGGGCGATCAGGTCTTCGTACTGGGCGCTGCGCTGACGCACCAGGCGGTTCTGTTCGTCGAAGAAATTCTTGCGCCTCGTAAAAAACCCGTCCACGATTCCATTGAAACGGGTTTCCAGCGTTTCTTCCCATTCCTTTTCGGCCAGCCCCGTCTTAATCCACTTCGTCTTCAGGTCCTTGAACTTTTCGGCCGTCGCCTGCCATTCCACGCTGTCGCCCAGGGCTTCGGCTTCGCCAACGAGCGCCTGTTTGATCTCCAGGTTTTTGGCCCGGTTCACCACGATGATCTTTCGCAGTTCCTCTTCCATCGCCTCCAAACGATCGAACAGGACGGGGTAATTGCCCAGCCCGTCGAACTCCGCCAGGTACTGACGCAGGTGAATCAACTTCATCAGGTAGGAGCCCTTGTTCTGCGCTTCGTCGATCAGGCGACGCAGGTCTTCTACCTTTTGCTCGGCGATCTTGAAACGGTTGGTGAAGTAATTGACCGTTGCCTCCTCACTTATTTTGACTTCGCCGATCTGGCGGTCAGGGTATTCGAGATAACCGCGCAGGTAAATTTTTTCCTCGCGGATATAGCCATACTCGTTGGACAACTGTGTTTCCATTCCTGGTGGGTGAGCGGTTGATTAAAGGGTACAGTCAATTTCGGCACACATTTGAAAATTTGCGAAACTTTCGTCAAAATCAAAGCCGGTGAACCACGTATAACAAAAAAAACGCACCAATACTAACGAAAAAAGCCGTTCCGACCAATTTTTGTCTCCCGGATTCCGGTACGAAATATAGGAAAAGGTAATCACTTATCGACCGGTATCCTTTAATTTTACGCGGTGGGTGCATGGTCAACGCCCGTTCACGCCACCCTAACCTACTTCAACGGAATGAGTAACGACATTATTTTTTCCATGGCCGGAGTGAGTAAAACCTACCCTCCTCAAAAACAAGTGCTTAAAAATATCTACCTGTCTTTCTTTTACGGGGCTAAAATCGGCGTGCTGGGTTTGAACGGCTCGGGCAAGTCCTCGCTGCTGAAAATCATCGCGGGCGTGGACAAGGTCTTCGGCGGCGAAGTGGTTTTCTCACCCGGCTATTCGGTAGGCTACCTCGAACAGGAACCCCAGCTCGATCCGGCCAAAACGGTCAAGGAAATCGTGGAGGAAGGCGTGCAGGAGGTGGTGGACCTGCTGAAGGAATTCGAAGCCATCAACGAGGCGTTCGCCGAACCCGACGCGGATTTTGATAAGCTCATCGCCCGGCAGGCCGACGTGCAGGAGAAACTCGACCAGCACGACGCCTGGGAACTGGACAACCGACTCGAAAAAGCGATGGATGCCCTGCGCACGCCCCCGTCCGACGCCCGGGTTGCCACCCTCTCCGGGGGCGAAAAACGCCGCGTGGCCCTGTGCCGGCTGCTGCTCCGGCAGCCCGACGTGCTGCTGCTCGACGAACCCACCAACCACCTCGACGCCGAGTCGGTGCTGTGGCTGGAGCAACACCTGCAACAGTACCCGGGCACCGTTATCGCCGTCACCCACGACCGCTCCTTCCTCGACAACGTGGCCGGCTGGATCCTGGAACTGGACCGGGGTGAGGGGATTCCGTGGAAGGGCAATTATTCTTCGTGGCTGGAGCAGAAACAAACCCGGTTGGCCAAGGAGGAAAAATCCGAGTCGAAGCGGCAGAAAACCCTGCAGCGCGAGCTGGAATGGGTACGCCTGGCGCCCAAAGCCCGCCAGGCCAAGTCGAAGGCCCGGCTGGGTGCCTACGAAAAGCTGCTGGGTGAGGATGCCCGCCAGAAAGAGGACAAGCTGGAATTGTTCATCCCGCCCGGTCCGCGACTGGGCGGCAAGGTGATCGAAGCCAAGGGGGTTTCCAAGGCGTTCGGCGACAAACTCCTCTACGAGAACCTCAGCTTTTCGCTCCCGCAGGGGGGCATCGTGGGCGTGATCGGTCCCAACGGGGCGGGTAAAACCACGCTCTTCAACCTGATTACGGGCCGCGATAAGCCCGACGCGGGCGAGTTTGAGGTGGGCGACACCGTGCAGATCGCCTACGTGGACCAGGAACACGACAACCTCATCCCGACCAAAACCGTGTTCGAAACCATTTCCGGCGGCACCGAACAAATGCTGCTGGGCGGCCGACCGGTCAACTCGCGCGCCTTCGTGGGCAAATTCAACTTCGGGGGGGCCGACCAGGAGAAGAAAGTCGGCATGCTCTCGGGCGGAGAGCGCAACCGCGTGCACCTGGCCATGACTCTCAAGCAGGGTGCCAACCTGCTGCTGCTCGACGAACCAACCAACGACTTGGACATCAACACGCTCCGGGCCCTGGAAGAAGCGCTGGAAAACTTCGGGGGTTGCGCCGTGGTCATCTCCCACGACCGTTGGTTTCTCGACCGCGTGGCCACCCACATCCTGGCCTTCGAGGGCGATTCGCAGGTGGTGTACTTCGAAGGCAACTTCAGCGAATACGAAGAGAACCGGCGGAAACGCCTCGGTGACGTGGCCCCCAAGCGCGTCCGGTACAAAAAGCTGGCGTAACCGTTCCGTCTGCCGACCCCGTTGAAAACAGCCGGCTTTCCGTCGCGCGTCATGAAACGGGAGACTTTCCCCAGTAGGGCGACTTGCCCGTTCCGGCCGGCCAACCGAAGCCCGGTTGGCTGCTCACCAGCAAAACGGGGGGTTGGCAGTTGGTATTCAGGGCACGGGTTGGTTTGGGCAAATTCTTTAAAGAGAGGACCAAAATCGGCGTTCCACCCTCTTCCATTACCCACCGGGCAGTTGACTTCGGCCGGTGGAGTTTGGGCTTCGGCTGGCAACGCACTACTTTTCGGGAAATCAACTCCTTTCCGTCATGTCCAGCAAAATCATCGAAATCGAAGGAATCGGTGCCAAGTACGCCGAAAAGTTCGTATCCGCCAACGTTCGCACGGTGGAAGAACTGCTCCAGGTAGGCAGCTCCAAAGCGGGCCGGGAAAAACTGGCTACCCAAACGGGCATCGACGAGAAGCGCATCCTTTCTTTCTGCAACATGGCCGACCTGTTCCGAATCAAGGGCGTGGGATCGGAATTTGCCGAACTGCTCGAAGCGGCCGGGGTGGATACGGTGAAGGAACTCCGTAACCGGGTAGCCGAAAACCTGCACGCCAAACTGGTGGAAGTGAACAACGGCAAAAACCTGGTGCGCCAAGTGCCCAGCCTATCCCAAGTCAAGGACTTCATCGCGCAAGCCCAGCAACTGGACCCCGTTCTCACGCACTAACCGCTTTGGGGAAGGAATACGCCTTGGGCACTCGCCTTTGATGGCGGTTCAAGTCGGCGACGTGGCTCCCTGATTCAACATTGGCAAAGCTTACCCGAATTCTTCGCTCAGGATGACGGGCAGGAGGACTTGCGCGGGACGCTTCCCGAAGGAACTTTCCCAATCAAGCCTTCCAGGACGTTTGTATGTAATGCTTTTATCAATAGCGTATAAACAACCACGAGCCGGTTGATCCGTTTTTTCCGGTTAACGTTACCGCTAGCGTGGAGACCGATTTACCTTGATTCAGCAACTCGCTGATCTCAAAATCGCCCAGCTGTCGGTAGTCGGTCCACGTCTGGCTGGACAGGATGTCTTGGTGATCTTTTCCTTTCACCTCAATTGTCAGTCCGATCGGCTGACCCAAACCATCCAGCAGTTCCTGGTTGATTACTTCCAGGCTCAACTTGCCTTTCGCATCGGCACCCAATGCCTTTTGGGTACGCATGGGTTTGCCATCGAGTAAAAGCCGGGCCATCTTTTCGCGTTCGCCACTCCAAACTCCAATCACCCGCGTGGGCTTGAAGAATAGCACTTCCTGCGGTTTATATAGCGAATACGCCAGATCAACGGTTCCGGTTTCCGGATGTTCGGCGGAAGTCACTTCTACGCCACCGAACAAGTCCGACTTCTCCAACGTACGCCGCGACTTCATCATTTTTGAGCGGTCGTAGAGTTCACCGGGCGAAATGCCGATCAAGGCTAGCACGTCCGGCTGCGGAACCTCGCTGTTGCCAGCAAGCAGGACGTTACCGATTCTAACCGTCGTTCCTTCGTGAATCTCCATTTCCAGATCTACGGTGCGGATGTCCACCTTCGTCGGCTTCACTTTCACGTCGAAGAAGTAATGGCCCTTGTTCATGTAGAGCGAAGCCACGTCGGTGGTTTGCGGTTTGTTGAGCAAGCGCCTTTGAAGGTCTTCGACTTCGTAGGCATCGCCTTCCCGGAAGCCCAGCGCGTGGTTGAGCGCCGTGGTATCGTAGAGGGTGTTGCCCACCCACGTAACCTTGCCAATCCGGCCTTCCGCCGGCAAGAAGGACCAGTCGTCCTCGGCGGGCCGGGGTGGTTCGACATTTAACTGCAGCAGCGAGCAACCGACCAGCAGGGCGGCCGGCAATAACAGGGCGAGCAAAAATTGGCGCTTTTTCACGGGGGTAGCCGGGGTTTGGGTGAGCATGTAGATTCGTTTCGGTAGTTGCTTGCCGGAGAAACTGTTTGCCAGCGGGGTGGGCCGGCCCGGCGTAGCCAACTTCAGGAGCAGTCGCGCGTAGGGGCGGTAATCGGCCAACCCGTTCGCCACGACCGCATCGGCGAGGTATTCGTGCACTTCCCGGAGCGAGGCCTTCAGGTAACCCACCACCGGATTGAACCACCACAGCACGCCAACCACCTCGAAAAGGAGCAAGTCCAGGGTGTGTTGCTGCTCGGCGTGCGCGCGTTCGTGGCGCAGCACCTGAGCCAGCTCCTCCAGGCTCAACTGCCGGTGACTGGGCGGCAGGAAGATGAAGTGCAAAAAGGAAAAGACGGGCAACTCCCGCGGCACGTAAACCAGACAGCAGCCGGCTTCCCACCGCTGGGGATGGCGGCGGATCAGTTGGTAAACTACCCGCAGGTTTCGTCCGAAAGCAACGGCCCGGTACAGCACGCCGGTCAGGTAAACCGCCAGGAGGATACGGAGGATCAACGCGCGGTGGCCAACCACCGGCTCGTAAACCATTCGGGTTTCCGGCAGGCGGGAGTCGACAACCGCGGGAGGCACCCGGACGGGTTCGGGGTCGCGTAGTTGGACAATCGGTTGCGTCCTCATCGTTTGCCCGAGAGAATCACTCAGCGACAGCGGAAGGTCCACCAGCGGAATGAGCCCGCTCAGCAGCAGGCTGCCCACCAGGTAAAACCGATTCCATTGAAAGTAACTGAAGCGGCTGAACCACCACCGGTAAGCCAGTGCAAAAACACCTAGGCAAGCCGTGGCTTCGGTCAGGTATAGGAACAGGCTGGTGGCCATGGCGACGGTGGTTAACGAATTGGTGGTGTCTTCTGAGTGCGGAACGGGGCGTACGGGTCGGCTGGGCTGACCCGTCAAATAACACCTGATCCC
>JACMKY010000410.1 GCA_014379925.1 Cytophagales bacterium
CGAATAAAATGGCTTTTCAAGTACGGTTCACTTACTTCAAGCAAACAATCGCCGGACAAGTCAAAATAATCAGCGTAATCATTTAATCATTTAATCAGCGGTCAATCAGCGGTCACAACCATCAGCGTAATCATTTAATCATTTAATCAGCGGTCAATCGGCGGTCAACCATGAAAACGAACCCTTTAGTTGAGATACGGCAGTTCGACCAGAGCGTCTGGCTGGACTTTATTCGCCGGAAAATTTTGGTCAACGGAGAACTGAGGAAGCTCATTGACGAGGATGCCCTGCGCGGCGTTACTTCCAACCCGGCCATCTTCGAGAAAGCCATCAATGGCAGCGACGATTACTTTTCCACCATCCGCTCGCTGGCCCTGCAAAACAAGTCCAATGAGCAGATTTACACCGAACTGGCCATTGCCGACGTCCAGCACGCCTGCGACCTGTTCCGTCCGGTTTACGACAGCCAGGATAATTCGGGCGACGGCTACGTGAGCCTGGAGGTAGGGCCAGGCCTGATCAACGACACCGAAGGCACGATTGAGGAAGGCATGCGCTTCTGGCAGGCGGTAGACCGTCCCAACGTGATGATCAAGGTGCCCGCCACGCTCGAAGGACTACCCGCCATCCGCCGACTCATCGCCGAAGGCATCAACGTGAACGTGACGCTCATCTTCGGGCTGGAACGCTACCGTGCCGTGGCGGACGCCTTCATGTCGGGTCTGGAAGACCGGGTGCGGGCGGGCCAACCGATTGACAAGATCGCTTCGGTGGCCAGCTTTTTTCTCAGCCGCATCGACGTGCTGATCGACCCGATGCTGGAGAAAATAATCCAGGAAGGTGGCGAAAAAGGCAAGATTGCCCAATCATTGCTGGGCGAGGTGGCCATTGCCAGCGCCAAAAAGGCGTACCAAATCTACCAGGAACTGTACGCCGAGCCGCGTTTCGAGGCGCTCCGGGCCAAGGGTGCCAGCACCCAACGGTTGCTCTGGGCCAGCACGGGCAACAAGAACCCCAAGTACGACGACCTGAAATACGTCGACACGCTCATCGGCCCCAAAACAGTCAACACCATTCCGCTGGAAACGCTGGACATTTTCCGGGAAAAGGGCAATCCCGCCGTTCGTCTGGAAGATAACCTGGACCAGGTAGAGATGGTGCTGAAACGCCTGCCGGAAGTGGGCATCGACCTGTTGGCGATGACCCAGCAGCTGGAAATCGAGGGGGCCAAGAAATTTTCCGACCCCTTTGCCAAGCTAATGGCCGCGCTGGAAAACAAAAGCAAGGCAGCTTTCGCCGAGCCGGTCAATTCCTCCGTGATGAAACTAGGTCGCTACCAGGGCGACGTAGACGCCCGGCTGAAGGAGCTGCAAGCAAAGAACTTCGCGGAAGGATTCTGGAACAAGGAAGCTTCCCTGTGGAAAGATGATCCCAAGGCGCAGGAGAGTATCCGCAGTTTCATGGGCTGGCTCCGCGTGGCCGAAACTATGGTGCAAGCCGTGCCGAAGCTGGAACAGTTTACCAACGAAGTGAAGAAGGCGGGCTTCCGGCACGTGGTTGTGGTGGGCATGGGCGGCAGCACGATGACCCCCATCGTGTTCCAGAAATCTTTCCCGATGGGGCCCAACGGCCTGCCGATGAGCATCCTGGATACCACTGACCCGGCTACCATCCGGCAGTTGGAAGCGAGTTTGCCCCTGGCCGATACGCTGTTCATCGTCGCCAGCAAGTCCGGCACCACCGCCGAGCCGCTGGCTTTCGGCAACTACTTCTACGACCGGATCAAAGCCCTCAAGGGCGATCGGGCGGGCGAAAATTTCGTCGCCATCACCGACCCGGGTACGCCCTTCGTGGAGGCGGCCCGCCAGCAGGGCTACCGGGAGGTGTTTCTCAACTTCGCCGACATCGGCGGACGGTACTCCGGCCTGTCGTATTTCGGCTTGGTGCCCGCCGCGCTCTACGGCATCGACACGGGTGAACTGCTCGAACGCACCATCCGGATGATGCGCGCCTGCGGGGCGTACGGACCGGTTGAGCAGAATCCGGGCCTGGAATTGGGCGTGGCCCTGGGTGAACTGGCCCGTCAGGGACGCGATAAGCTCACGCTGGTGGTACCGCCTTCGCTCAGCGACCTGGGTTTGTGGATGGAACAACTGGTGGCCGAAAGTACCGGCAAGGAAGACAAGGGCATCCTGCCGGTGGCGGGTGAATCCCTGGGTGATCCGGGCGTGTACAGCGACGACCGCGTGTTTGCCTACGTGGGGCTAAAGGACGAATCGGACAGCGCCAACAAGCGGAAACTGGACCAACTGGCCAAGGCCGGCCACCCGATCATCTACACCGAACTGACGGACATGCTGGACCTGGGACAAGAGTTTTTCCGTTGGGAGGTAGCCATCCCCGTTGCCGGCGCCGTGCTGGGCATCAATCCGTTCGACCAGCCCAACGTGCAGGAGAGCAAGAACAACACCGACCGCCTGATCGGACAGGTGGAAAAGGAGGGCAAACTGCCCAAGAATGAGGAACTGGCCCTGGAAGAGAACGGGTTGGAATTTTACGTTCCTACCAACGCCGACAGTGCCGCCAGCTTGCTGGAAGAGTTCTTCAACCAAGCTAACTACGGCGATTACGTGTCCATCCAGGCGTACCTGACCGAGACGCCAGCGGTGAGTACGGCTTTGCAGAAACTCCGGCAGTACGTGCAGGAGCACCTGCACGTGGCCACCACCTCGGGCTACGGCCCGCGCTTTCTGCATTCGACGGGGCAGTACCACAAGGGCGGACCCAACACTGGCCTGTTCCTGCAACTGACGGCCGATAGTGCCGACGACCTTCCGTTGCCGGGCCGTTCGTACACGTTTGGCACCCTCAAGAGCGCCCAGGCGCAGGGCGATCTGGAAGCCTTGCGCAAGCATTCGCGGCGGGCCTTGCGGGTAGACTTGGGAGCAAACGCGGCGGATGGCCTCAACAAACTGCTTAAAATGCTGGAATCCATTCAAGTAGACTACGTACGGAGTTGATGGGAGACAAAAACGGCATCAATACCCTGTTCATTGACATCGGCGGGGTATTGCTCAACAACGGCTGGGATCGCAACGCCCGGCACCGGGCCGCGCAAAATTTCGCCCTGGACGAAGAGGAGGTGAACGAACGGCACCACTTGGCTTTCGATGCCTACGAAACCGGCAAGATCAGCTTGGATGAATACCTGGGAATGGTTGTTTTTTACCGGCAACAACCCTTCTCACCCGACGACTTTAAAGCGTTCATGTACGCCCAGAGCCATCCGTTGGACGAAATGATCCGCTACGTTCGTCAATTGAAGCGCCAGTACCGGCTCAAAACCGTGGTGGTGAGCAACGAGGGACGGGAATTGAATTCCTACCGGATTCACGCGTTCGGCCTGACCGAATTCATCGACACTTTCGTCTGCTCGTCGTTCGTGCATTTCCGCAAGCCCGACGCCGATATTTTCAAGGTAGCCCTGGACGTCTCGCAATCCGCCCCCGAACGGATCGTCTACCTCGACGACCGCCTGCTGTTTGTGGAGGCCGGCAGCCGGCTGGGCATCCGCAGCATTCAGCACGTGGACGTGGCGACGACGCGGGCGGCACTGGCGGAGTTGGGTTTTGCGTTGGCGGTTAACAGCGAATAAAAAACAAGAAATGACCACCGCCGATCACTCTTTGCCCTGCTCATCCCAAGGTCAGTGAGGGACTTGGTTCAGGTTTTGGCAGAGAACGCCAACGTTCCTCGCTAACACCCGGGATTACGGAACAGCGTTGTTTTTCGGTAATGCTTGGAGTAGTGTATTCACTCATAACTCTCTGATATTCAGATTCTACTCTCCGGCATCTACCCCCTAAATTCTCAACCAGTGTAACCTGTAGCTTGCAACCCGTAACTTGCAACCTGCGTAACCTGCAATCTGCAATTCAATGAGCGATACGAAATACCAATTCGGCATGGTTGGCCTGGGTACCATGGGCTGCAACCTGGTGATGAACATGGCTGACCACGGCTTCTCGGTGGCCGGCTACGACCGCGACCCCATCATGGTGGATTCCGTGCAGCATACGGCGGGCGACCGGCCGGTGAAGACCGCCGGAACCCTCGAGGAATTCATCGGCCTGCTGAAAACGCCCCGGGCCATCATGATGCTCGTGCCGGCGGGTGCCGCCGTCGATGCCGTCATCCGGGACTTCACGCCGCACCTCCAACCCGGCGACCTGCTCATCGACGCGGGCAACTCCCACTTCGTCGATACCAGTCGTCGCACCAAGGAGTTGGCCGAGAAGGGCTTTCACTTCATGGGCATGGGCATTTCGGGCGGTGAGGAAGGCGCCCGGTTCGGACCCAGCATGATGCCCGGCGGCCCTCCCGACGCGTACGCGTTGGTGCAACCAATTTTCGAAGCCGTGGCTGCCAAGGTCAACGACGAACCCTGCGTAGCCTACATGGGACCGGGCGCGGCGGGACACTACGTGAAGATGGTGCACAATGGCATCGAATACGGCCTGATGCAATTGATCTCCGAAACTTACGACCTGCTCAAGCGCGGCGCGGACCTGAGCGACGATGAACTCCACCACGTGTACGCCGAATGGAACGGGAGCGAACTCCAGTCGTTTCTGGTGGAGATCACGGCGGAGATTTTTCTGTTCGTCGACCCCAAGACCGGCGACCGGCTGGTGAACAAGATCCTGGACCGCGCCCGCTCCAAAGGCACCGGTAAGTGGACCTCGCAGGACGCAATGGACCTGCAAGTGCCGCTGCCCACCATTGATCTGGCCGTGAATATGCGCGACCTGTCGGCGTTGAAAGACCAGCGGGTGGCCGCGGCCAAGGTGCTGACCGGACCCGCACCCCGGTTGGAGGGCGACAAGGCCGTCCTGATCGGGCGGGTGAAAAACGCGTTGTACTTCGCCACGGTGACCACCTACGCCCAGGGAATGGCCATGCTGCAGCAAGCCTCCAAGACCTACGAGTACAACCTGCGTCTGGAGGACGTGGCCCGCATCTGGCGGGGTGGGTGCATTATCCGGGCCGCCTTGCTCGAACCCATCCGAGCGGCCTACGCCAATAACCCCGATCTACCCAACCTGCTGGTGGACCCGGCGTTGGGCCAGGAGTTATTGCAACGGCAGGCCGACCTTCGGGAAGTTGTCAAGTTGGCGGTGGAGGGCGGCATTCCGGTGCCGGCGCTGATGGGTTCGCTGGCCTACTTCGACGCCTACCGCAGCGAACGGTTGCCCTCGAACCTGGTGCAGGCCCAGCGGGATAAATTCGGGGCGCACACTTACGAACGCGTGGACGAAGAAGGTGTTTTCCACACCGAATGGAACAAAGGTTGAAAACCAAGTCCGGAGAAAGGAAAACCGCCGCGGGCACCGGAGAACAAAAGTCCGTTTTTCCGCTTTCCAGTCTCCGCAGCATCCTTCCTTTTCCCCTTACCGACTACTAAAAAAATGACTGATCAAATAAAAAAGCCCGATCCAACCGTGGTGGTCATCTTCGGTGCCAAGGGCGACCTGACAACCCGCAAGCTGGCCCCTGCCTTGTACAACCTGCTACTGGACAAGTGGATGCCCGAGAAATTCGCCATCATTGGCGTGAGCCACCACGATCTTTCGCACGAGCAGTTTTTGCAACTATTGCGCGATGGGGTGGATGGCAACTCCCGACGGGGCAAAACCACCGACGAAGAATGGAACGAGTTTGCTGGCTACTTTACCTACCAGCGGGCCGATTTCACCAAACCGGATACGTACGAAACCCTGGCGGCCCACATGGCCGATTTGGAAACCGAATGGGGTACCCGTGCCAACCACCTGTTCTACCTGTCGGTGTCGCCGCAGTTCATCGAGCCGATTGCCCAGAACCTCGGCAACCTGGCCATCGCCAAGGACCGCGACCGCGACCGCATCGTGGTGGAAAAGCCCTTCGGCCGCGATCTGGCAACGGCCACCGCGCTCAACAAACTGCTGACGGGCATCTTCCAGGAAAGCCAGATTTACCGCATCGACCACTACCTGGGCAAGGAAACCGTGCAGAACATCCTGGCTTTTCGCTTTGCCAACGTGATATTCGAGCCCATCTGGAACCGCAATTACATTGACTTCGTGCAGATTACGGTAGCCGAAACGGTGGGGGTGGAACACCGGGGCAACTACTACGATAAGTCGGGAGCCATGCGCGACATGGTACAGAACCACCTTCTCCAACTGCTCTGCATGGTGGCGATGGAACCACCTACTTCCTTCCAGGCCGACGAAATCCGCAACCGCAAGGTGGACGTGCTGCACGCCATGCGCAAGATTCGACACGAAGACGTGAGCCAGTCCGCCGTGCGCGGTCAGTACGGCTCGGGTTGGCTCAAGGGCGAACAAGTGCCGGGCTACCGCGAAGAAGAAGGCGTGAATCCGGAATCGAACACCGAAACGTTCGCGGCCGTGAAATTCCACCTGGACAATTGGCGGTGGCAGGGCGTACCCTTCTACGTGCGGACGGGCAAACGCATGCACGAAAAGCACTCGTCCATCACCATTCAGTTCCGGCCGGTGCCGCACCAATCTTTCCCGGAAGAGTCCACCGAAAACATGCAACCCAACCGATTGATCATCAACATCCAGCCGGAGATGGGCATCAAGGTGCGCTTCCAGGCCAAAAGGCCTGGTCAGTTGATGCTCCTCAACCCGGTAGAGATGGTATTTAACTACGAGGATGCCTACCGGGTGGAAGCACCCGAAGCCTACGAAACCTTGCTGCTCGACGCTATGCAGGGCGATGCCACGCTGTTCATGCGGGCCGACCAGGTGGAGGCAGCCTGGGCCTTGGTGATGCCCATTATTGAAACCTGGGAATCCAAGCCTTCGCTCCACTTTCCCAACTACGCCGCCGACACGTGGGGTCCCGAAGCCGCCGAAGCCCTGCTGGCCCGCGACGGCCACACCTGGAGCGTCCAGTCACCGACGAAGCGGAAGGCGGCAGCAGTGAAGTAAGATCGAATGTCGAATCGCACGGCAGCGGCCGACGGCGGTCCCGTAATCGGCGAACCGGTCCAACCGCAGCGGCGGACTGCAAGGAACTCCGAATGTTGAAGCAAAAAATAATTTCATCCTTCCACATTGAACATTCGGAGCGGTCCGCCGCTGCGGTTCATCAGTTCGACATTCGATATTCTTCTTCCCTTCGGCATTCCTTAGTTTGACATTCCCCTTTTCCCATGAAAATCCAGGTTTTTCCCGATGCCGAAGCCCTGAGCCAGACGGCAGCGGCGCTTTTTGTTCAGTTGTCCAACGACGCCGTCGACCGGCACGGACGTTTCACCGTGGCCTTGTCGGGCGGTACCACGCCCAAGCGCGTCCACGAATTTCTGGCCCAGGGCATGTTTCGGGACAACATCCCCTGGGAGAAAGTACACGTATTTTGGGGCGACGAGCGCTGGGTGCCGATGGACGATCCCCGCAGCAACGCCAAGATGGCCTTCGATACGCTGTTGGATTTCGTGCCCGTTCCACGGCATCAAATCCATCCCATGCGAAAGGATGTCTCACCCCAAACGGGAGGGGCCGAAACCGAGGTTCCCGGCGCGGATGGTGCGGAAATGGATATTCCGGAGATGTACGTTCCCAGCACGGAAGTAGCTCAAGCCGCCCAACCCCAGGCCAAGTCTCCGGAGGAGGCGGCGGCTCAGTACGAGGCGTTGCTCAAAACCTACTTTCCCGAACAAGCGCCCCGCTTCGACCTGGTTTTCCTCGGCCTGGGCGACGACGGCCACACGGCTTCCCTGTTCCCGAACACGACGGTCTTGTACGAGGAGGGACGCTGGGTAAAGGAGATTTTTGTGGAAAAGGTGGGAATGGACCGCATTACGCTGACGATTCCCGCCATCAACTGGGCCGACAACATCATCTTTCTGGTGGCCGGCGCCAACAAGGCGCAAGTAGTACAAGAAGTACTGGAAGGCCCTTACCAGCCGGATCGCTTGCCCGCCCAACTCATTCAGCCCGCCAACTCCGAAATCTGCTGGTTGCTGGACGAAGCGGCGGCGGCCAAAATCAAGCGTACGGAGAAGTAGGTGCTACAACCTAGGTTGATCAGGAGCGTCAATGCAATGCACCGACGAATGGGTTCGTAAATGTTCAAAATGAGTCGCTCAGAAGAATTACGAGCGTCCTTCATCATCGCCTTATTACTTATTCCCCATCCCTGGCGAAGCAGTATCTGAAGCCAGGGGTTAATCAAGCAGGCAAAGTTAAATTCTCCTCGTCAAACCCGTTCCAGGATGAGCCGCTTAATTTCCTGGGCGTCGCCTTTGGTGAAGTTTTCGATGACGATTTCGGGCCGGGCGCGGGGAATGACGCGGATGATGGAGAAGAACAGCCCGTTGTCGATCTCCACTCCGGAGATGTCCTGGTAGAAAACGAAACTCTCCGACCCGCCGATCAATTGATTGATTTTGAACGTAACTCCCTTCTCGTTAAAAATCACTTCGTCGGGCGTAAATACATCTTTCACGCGGCTGGACCTGAATACTTCGTTCACGGGAATGGGGAGTTTGAGGGTTGAGTAGCTTATACGTTAAGAATGCACCTCAAGGGTTGAAAAACCAATTTCTCCGAAGCAACACTCCGCGGCCAAGTTGCAAGCAACGGCACCCGCCTTTCGCCAGCAGAACCCCGTGGTGGGCGGAGGTCTACCAAACCACCGGCGCGTCAAATCAAGTTTAAATGGGTATTGTGCCGGCCGACGAGGAAGCGGAAAGCCTGGGTAAGCTTACCAGAATTGAGCCCCTCACTCGGTTGCCCCCACGCGGGCGGGCGTTTTGTCGGTGGGCGCAAACCGGGGTTGGCTGGTCCGGCATTCCAGGGTGGTCGTCTCCGGCGGATTCGTGGATTGACAGGCGCCGATGTC
>JACMKY010000411.1 GCA_014379925.1 Cytophagales bacterium
TCCACTCTAATAGCTCAGGAAACCAGGTCCCATTTTCTACGGTACTCCCTGAATAGCAAACGTTTGGCTTCCCGGTCACCGACAAATTTTTCCTTTTCAGCGTTCCAGTGCAGCGTTCTTCCCAGCCGGTAGGAAAGCAGTCCCAGGTGCATCGGCAGCGTCATTTGCCGGGCGTATTCCAGGTTAGACTCCGGTTGGACGCGGGACTTGACCGCGTTCACGAAATTCTGTTGGTGACCCGGCGACCGCACCAGCGTGCGGGGAATGTCGGGCAGGTCCGTCATCGTTTGTCCGTTGATGGTCACCTCCAGGGTTTGGTAATCGCAGAGCAACGTCCCCTTTTCCCCTTCGAAGTAAGCCCCGATGCCTCGGTTGGCGGCGCCCGGTACGGGAGGGGGTTGGGAAGTCCAGTGCAGATTCAGCCCATCGAAGGCGTAGTCCACGTCGATCCACCGGGGAGCGTCGGCAATCCCGGTCGGCGCTTCCCCGCGGGCACTGATGGTTTTGAGTCCCTTCGGCCGGATGGACCAGTAGACGATGTCGGCGATGTGGCACCAGAAATCCTGGAAGATGCCGCCCGAGTAATCCAAAAAATACCGGTACGTGAAATGGCAACGCTGCGGCGTGTACGCGGCGTAGGGAGCGGGACCGAGCCACATGTCCCAGTCCAGGGTCGGGGGAGGATTCTGGGGCCGGGCCGGGCCCAGTTCGGGGGGCAAGCCGGTTTTCCACAAGCGGACCGTGTGCACGTTTCCGATCGCCCCCGACTGGATGATCTCGGCTACCCGGTGGTAGTTGTCACCGGCGTGGATCTGGGTTCCCAACTGAAAAACCCGCCCGTGGCGGGACAGGTTCTTGAGCATGGCCTGCCCCTCTTTCACGTCGTAGGAAAGGGGTTTCTCGCCGTACACGTCTTTGCCGGCCTGAAAAGCCAGGATCGCAACCTGGGCGTGCCAATGATCGGGCGTGGCACAGGTGACGGCGTCCACGTCCGGGCGGTCCAGGATGCGTCGGAAATCGCCGTACCCGACGGCCTTGGTGCCGGGCCGGAGCTCGGCCAGCGTTTTCAGGCTGCCGTTCAAATGATCCTGGTCCACGTCGCAGAGGGCGACGATGTCTACTTCCGGCAACCCCGCAAACCACTTCAGGTGATTGTTCCCCATTCCTCCCACGCCGATGTGGGCAATCCGCAGGCGGTCGCTGGGCGCTACTTTCCGTACCACCCCGGGAAACAGCGCCAGGCCCAGGGCACCTGCGCCACCTTGCTGGAGGAACTCCCTTCGGTTCAGCGGTTTATTCATCGGTCAACGGACGGTTTCCCTGGTTTCGAATCGTTGCGCCAAAGTAGCAAAAGTCGGTGAACAACCAACGGCAACCGAAACCCAGGCTTTACCGGTAGTTCAGCACGACGCTGCTGCCGGAGGTGCTCATCTTGACGGGAATGCCGCCGCCGTTCATCGTGCCCACAATCCGGTCTTTCTCGGAGGTGCCGTTGAAGTTGCTGAGGGTAGTCCGTACGCGGTCGCCTTCCAGGTCCAGGTCCAGGCCCTTGCCACTGGGAATGGTGGCGTCGATGCCGCCGCCGCTGGTGCGCAGCGTCAGGTAGCGGCCCAATTCCAGGACATCGGCGTGGATGCTGCCGCCGCTGGTGTGGGCGTCCACGCTGCCGCGAATCTCCTTCAGGCTGATGCCACCGCCCGACGTTTCCACCTTCAGTTCGCCGCTGACGTCATTGGCATCGATGTGGCCGCCGCTGGTGCGGGCGTCCAGCTTGCCGTCGCACGCGGCGAGTCGGATGTGGCCGCCCGACGTTTCCAACTGGGCATTGCCGTTCAGGTTGGTGGCCGTGATGTGGCCCCCCGACGTGTGCAGATTCAGGTTGCCCTTCAGGTTTTCGGCCTCAATGTGGCCGCCGCTGGTTTCGGCTTCCTGCGTGCCCGACAAGCCCGCCAGTTGAATGTGACCGCCGCTGGTTTGCAGGTTGGAAGCCACGCGGGTGGGAGCGGTAATTTCGAAGGAGATACTCAGGCGGCTGTTCTGGTTGCGAAAACCCGATTTTCGTTTGGCCACGGCCGTGACCGTGTTGCCTTCCTGCGTGATGCTGACGTCGTACTTCTCCAGTTCTTCCTTCACCGAACCTTCGTTGCGGTCGCGGTCGCGCCCGTTGTTGAGCCGGGCGTACATCTCCACTTTCACTTCGCTGCCGCTGCCACCCTTCACGCGGATGTGGCCGCCGGAGGTTTCCACGCGCAGGTTGCCCGCGCCGTTGAGGGTAAATTCCTTGGTGAGGTAGGGTTTGTCGTCATCGAACGTCACGCGCGTTTGGTAGGCTTCACCAGTGGCAGGGCGGCCGACGGGGGAATCCGTGAAGGCGCTCCCGGCCAGTAGTGGCAGCAGGGCGATGAAAAGGAGTTTGGGGGTTTTCATGGTACAACGTGGTTGGGTGAAGAAAACTATCTGAACTGGGATTACTGAGATAACTGGATGATTAGAATGAAAAACTGTCTAGACTACTCCGTTCGCAGCGACTGCACTGGGTTGGCCATCGCGGCCCGGATGGCTTGGTAGCTTACCGTCAGAACGACCATCAGCAACGTGGTGATTCCCACCCCGGTGAATACTTCCCAGCCGATGTCGATGCGGTAGGCGAAATCTTGCAACCAGCGGTTCATGGCCCACCAGGCCACCGGAATCGCCACGGCAAACGCTACCGCCACCAGCCGCAGAAAATCGGTGGACAGCAGCGTGACGATGTTGGAGACGGTTGCGCCCAGCACTTTGCGGATGCCGATTTCCTTGGTGCGTTGCTGGATGGAAAGCGTAGCCAGCCCAAACAACCCGATGCAGGCCACGAACACCGTCATCGCGGCCGAGTAGGTAATGATCTGCTTCCAGCGGGCTTCAGACTCGTACAACCGGGCGTTCACCTCGTTCATAAACACGTATTCCAACGGTTGGAAAGGCAGCAGTTGGCGGTAGGTTTGCTGGATGCGCTGGATGGCTGGCAAGATTTGGCCCGGCTTGATCTTCACGCACACCTCCACGCACTGGCGGTTTTCCCGGGTAAACAGCGCCGGTCGGATTCGGTTCTTCAGCGATTCCAGGTGAACATCCTTGATCACCCCGATTACGGTGCTCGTCTTCTGGTCCCACCACGTAATTTGCTGGCCCAGGGGTTCTTTCCAGCCCACCGCCTTGGCAAACGTTTCGTTCACGAGGACGGCATTTGCTGAGTCGAAGGGCACCGCAGTGGAAAAATTCCGTCCCGCCACCAGGGGAATCCGGAAGGTAGTCAGGTAGTTTTCGTCCACGCCACCCTGGATGGTTTCCATTTTCCGGCCATTAATTTCGACGGAAGTGGTGTTGACACCAAGCGAGGTCACGCCCGACAAGCCGGCCACGCTCTCGAACAGGGTAGAATAGTTGCGCAGTTCATCCCGCAACGCAAAGCTTTTGGCAAAGCCCGCCTCATTGAAAGGAATCCGGATGTTGAGCACGTTTTGATCGTCGTAGCCCAGGTCTTTGTTGAGCAGAAACCGGAACTGAGCCCCGAAAGTGAACGTGGCTACGACCAGGAAAATGGCCAGCCCGAACTGCACCACCACCAGGCTCCGGCCCAGGTAGTTGCGGCTCAGCAGCTTTTGTCGCCCGGACAGCGCCTGCACCGGATTTTGCCGCGATAGTACCCAAGCCGGATAAAACCCGGCCAACAGGGTATTGAGGAGGAGCAAGGCCCCGAAACCGGCCACCAACTGGTGGTCGAGCAGGTAAGAAAAAGCCAGCTTCTTGTTGGTCAATTGATTGAAGAAGGGCAACAAAACATCCACCAGCACCAACGCCGGGATGAAAGCCAACGAATTCAACAGAAAAGCTTCGCCCAGAAACTGCTTCATCAATTGCCCTTGAGTGCCCCCGGCCGTTTTCCGAATGCCAATTTCCTTGTTGCGGCTCAGTGAACGCGCCAAGGTAAGATTGACGAAATTGATGCAGGCAATCACCAGAATCAACCCGGCAATGCCCGACAGAATGTAGGAATACAGCTTGTCACTCACTTGCACCACGTCTCCGCTCGGGCCGTACTCATTGGCCAGGTGCACGGCGCGCAGCGGTTGCAGGCGGTATTGAATCCCGAACCGGGCGTAGTCCTTTTGGGTACGCATGTCGGCCAGTTGCTTACCGGCGTACTTTTGCAGGACAGCCGGAAATTTGGCCTCCACCACCCGGGGGTCTGCCCGCGGATTTAACAGCAAGAATGTGGTCAGGAAACTGCTTACCCAATCGTCGGGCTTGCGGTGACGGATGTCGTACGCTTCTTTCTTTTGGTAGGGAAGCAGCACGTCGAACTGGATGCTGGAATTCCGGGGCGTATTTTCGGCTACGCCCGTGATCAGGTAGCGCTCGAAAATGTCGTCCATCTGGATTTCCAACGTTTTTCCTACCACGTCAGTGGTGCCGAAGTATTTTTCAGCTAGCCGGGCGGTCACCACCACGCCGTTGCGTGGTTGCAAAACCGATCGGGGGTTGCCTTGCCGCAGCGGGAAGGAAAACACGGTAAAAAAATTGGCGTCGGCGTACAAGGTGGGTTCGGGCAACGCTTCGTTTCCTTTCTTCACCAGCCCATTGCCGCCTTGGATGCGCACGTACGCCTCGATTTCGGGAATTTCCCGCTGGAAGGCCGGCGCTTGCACCAGCCCGGTCTTAGGCGTTGGGTGATCCCCTAAGCTTCCCCAATGGTAATAATCGGTATTGACGCGGTAGAGCCGGGGAGCCCGCTGGTGAAAACGGTCAAAGCTCAGTTCATCCTTCACGTACAAAAAGATCAGCGCGCAGCAAGCCAACCCGATGCTCAGGCCGGCCACGTTGATGAAGGAAAAAACTTTGTGGCGAAGCAGGTTCCGGAGGGCGACAAGGAGGTAGTTTCGTATCATACGTCTGAACCAGGATTCAGGGGATTGACGGATTAGCCGGATTGAAGTAAAGCAGAATCAACCGAACAAGAAATCCTATCCAGCCTCTAAATCTCCTGAATCCTGGTTGAGACACAAACCGCTTGCCATTCAACCAAAAAGCCGTCAGGAGCCAACCAAGCGGCGTTTGTTGCCTGCGGTGGCCCTTCGGGTGTCCGAAACCGTACACGGACTGTCCGTTAGCGGACAGGTAAATGACGCATGATTCATGGAAAGAAACCGTCATTCGTCATTCACCATTAATTGTTGCGGAGCGACTTCACCGGGTTGGCTTGCGCGGCGCGGATGGCCCGGAGGTTGACCGTGAGCAGGGCCAGCCCGCAAACCAGCAGGCCGGCCGCCACGAAAGCTACCCACGGGATGGCGGTGTGGAAGACGAAGTTGCCCATCCACTGTTTCACCAGGTAGTAGGCCAGCGGCCAGGCAATGAGCGTGGCAATGGCGGTTAGCCGAATGTATTCTTTGGACAGCAGCCACAGCACGTCCGGCACCGAGGCGCCCAGCACCTTGCGGATGCCGATTTCGCGCACGCGCCCTTCAATGGAGAAAGAGGCCAGCCCGAACAAGCCCAGGCAGGCAATCAACACGGCCAGCAGCGAAAAGTACGTGATGACCTTGCCCAGTTTTTCCTCCGCCGCGTAGAGCCGGTTGAGGTTGTCGCCCAGAAAAGCGTATTCGAGCGGTTGGTTGGTCACGAACTTTCCCCAGGCGTGGCGCAGGTGTTCGATGGCAGCCCCGGATTGGTCCGGGTTGATCTTCACGAAAACGTTGGTGTAGAACGGCGGAAAAGGCGTGTAAAAAGCGCCCTCGGTCTTGCGGTACAGCGGCTCGAAGTTGGTGTTCCTGGCTACCCCGATCACCCGCTTGCGCACGAAGGCATTGTTTTCGGTCACCTCAACGATTTTGCCCACCGGCTCCTCACCCAGGTTCAGGACGGAAACTGCCGCTTCGTTGAGGATGATGGCCTGGGTGGAATCCAAGCCTTGCGCGGGATCGAAGTCGCGGCCCTTCACCAGCACGATGCCCATCGTTTTCAGGTAGTCGAAGTCGCCGTTGATGGCCGCCAGGTTGAGGTTGGGCACGTCGGGCAGGGTTTCGGTCTTTACCGGGGTAATGAGCCGCAGGCCGCCCGGCGTACTCAGCGAACCGGTCACCTGCTTCACCGCCGGATGGCGGGCCAGTTCGGCCTTGAAGGCGTTGAATCGGGGCGTGAGGGTGCCGTTGGGATCGGGAACCACCAGAATCTGGTCCTTGTCGTACCCCAAATCCTTGTTCTGGATGTAGTCGATCTGGTGGTAGACCGTCCAGGTGCCGATGAGGAGCACCACGGAGATGACAAACTGGAATACCACCAGGCTTTTGCGAACCAACGCACCCCCCGTTCCGCCGCCGCTCTTGCCCCCGCCCGACTTGAGTGCGTCCAGCGCGGGCAGGGCGGACAGGAACAGGGACGGGTAACTGCCCGACACCACCCCCACGAACAGGACGACGAATCCCAGCAGCGCCCACAGGAAGCCGTTGTCCAGCCACGCATGGCTCAGTTGCTTGTCGGCCAACGCGTTGAAGGCATCCAGCAGCCCGAAACGAGCCACCAAAACGCCCAGCAGCGTGGCCAGGCCGGTGAGGATGACCGACTCGCTCAAAAACTGGTTGACTAGCTGTTGCTTGCTGGCCCCGAGTACTTTCCGCATGCCCACCTCGCGCGCCCGGCGCACCGAGCGGGCTACCGCCAGGTTGGTGTAGTTGACGGCGGCAATGGCCATGATCAGCAGCGCCACCGTGGCGAAGACGAACACGCCCGTCAGGCTACCGTTGGGTTCCAGTTCGTTGCGCAGGTTAGAACGCAGGTGAATGTCGGTGAGGGCAATGAGCGAAGGATTAACGAAAGCCCGCTGTTCCTTGTCCGTCACGTACTTGTCGACCAGGGCGGGCAGTTGCCGCGCCACGTCGGCCGCCCGCTTGCCCGCGTCCAGCAGCACGTAGGTGTAGAAGCCGTCGTTTTGCCAGGAGTTGAGCGGGTCACGGGGTGCCCCGTCGTTGCCATCGGCCGGGTTGTTGGCCTGCGCCAGCGCCGGGATACTGGCCATGGCCACCAGGATATCGAAGTGAAGGTGGCTGTTGGGCGGCACCGGGGCCAGCACGCCCGTTACCTTGAAGTCCTGGTCGCTGGCGGGAGGCGGCCGCACGCCCGTGAAGGTGATCACTTTGCCGATCGGATCGGCGTCCTTGAAGTACTTGCGGGCAATTTCTTCCGTGATGAGCACTGAATACGGGGCGTTGAGGGCCGTTCGGGCCTCCCCCTTCACCAGTCCGAACGAGAAAATGTCCAGCACCGAAGGGTCGGCGGCGTAGGCTCCCTTTTCCTGGTAGAACTCGTTGCCAATCCGAACGATGGATTCGTTGTTGCTCCCGTTGCCGAAACGGGCGAAACGGGCGAA
>JACMKY010000412.1 GCA_014379925.1 Cytophagales bacterium
CCAAAAATCTTATCGCCGACTTGCGAGCGCAGGGCCGAAATGCCTACGTCAATCAGCCGGAGGTCGCTTTGGGTGAGAAAGAGGTTGTCTTAGGGGAAGCCAGTGTAACCGGATGGCCTTCGAATGTCCCGGTGAACAAATCCGGCGGCGTGGAGCGCGTTCAATTCTTCCTCAAAGACGTCCAGACAGAGCTCACGTTTTTCCAGCTCAAAACTGCGGTAATCCAGCGGGTAGAGCCGCTCCATCACCAGCATCTCCGACTGCTTTTCGTCATCGAAATCCAGCCGGACAAAACGCACCACCAGGTCATTAACCCCGTTGGCAAACTTCATTTTCTCCGCCTCCGCCCCGATCTCCGTGCGGGTATCGTCGGCGAACAGCTTCGCCACCTCCGTTTCCGAGAGGGCAATCACGGTGTTGTTGTTGCCGGTGGAAAGGGTTTTGGGGTAACGGGCTGCCATCAATGGGCGGAGGCTAAACTTTCTTTTTTGGTGATTTCCGCTTCAAACTTCCTCATTTCCAGGTTTATACATCGGCCCCTCAAAATATCTTCCCCGGATTTAAGATCCCTTTCGGGTCGAATACCCGCTTGATGCCGCGCATCAGCTCCAGTTGCACCTCGCCGAGGGCGATGCCGATGTAGGGTCGCTGCACCAGCCCGATGCCGTGTTCGCCCGAGATGGTACCGCCCAGGCTCACCACCAAGTGGAAGATTTCACGGATGCCCTCCGTCACCGAGTGATTCCAGTCGTAGTCGGACAAGTCGCCCTTCAGGATGTTGACGTGCAGGTTGCCGTCGCCGACGTGGCCGTAGCAGACGGAACGGAAGCCGTACTTGTGGCCGATTTCCTTCACGCCCCGGAGCAGCTTGGGCAGTTCGGCGCGGGGCACCACCGTATCCTCTTCCTTGTAGACCGACGTGTGGCGCACGGCGTAGGCGGCCTTCCGGCGCAGTTGCCAAAGAATTTCCTTTTGCTCGGTGGTGTCGGCCAGCAGGATTTCGTCGGTCTCGTAGGGGGCCAGCACTTCGTAAATCCGCTCGGCGTCCTTGAAGAGGGCATCCATGTCGTTGCCATCTACCTCGATGAGCAAGTGCGCCTGCACGTGCGGGGGAACGACCATGGGCAAGCCGAGGTAGTCGATGGTTTTGTCAATTGCGTCGCGTTCCATGAATTCCAGGCACGAGGGCACGATGCCGGCCATGAAAATCCTGGCCACGGCCTCGCAGGCTGCTTCGGCCGAGGCGAACGGCACCAGCATCACCAGGTTTTTGGTCGGGTAGGGAAGGAGCTTGAACACCACTTTGGTGATGATGCCCAGCGTGCCTTCGCTGCCGACGATCAGTTGCGTGAGGTTGTAGCCGGTGGCGTTTTTCAGCACGTTCGCCCCCGTCCAAATGATTTCGCCGCTGGGCAGCACCACTTCCAGGTTCAGCACGTAGTCGCGGGTGACGCCGTACTTCACCGCCCGGGGTCCGCCGGAGCCGTGCGCCAGGTTGCCGCCCAACGAACAGCTTCCCCGGCTGGCGGGGTCGGGCGGGTAGAAAAGCCCTTTTTCGGCCACCGCTTCCTGGAAGGTCTGCGTGACCACGCCCGGCTCGACGGTGGCCTGCAAATTGCGCAGGTCGATGTCGAGAATCCGGTTGAACCGTTCCATGGACAGCACCACGCCTTTCTGCACGGGCAGCGAACCACCGCTGAGGCCCGTTCCCGCCCCGCGCGGGGTAACCGGGATGCCATGCTCGAAACAGTGCTTCATCACCTGGCTCACCTGCTGCGTATCGGCGGGTTTGACGACCACATCGGGCAGGAACATCAGGTCTTCCGTTTCATCCCGCGCGTACTGCTGTCGGTTTGCCTCGTCGGAATACAGGAATTTTTCGCCCACAATTTTGGTCAACTGCGCAATCAAGCGGCCGGAAACGGCGTTTTCTTCGGACAAATCGGGAAGGTGCATACTAAATTTGGAAACGGACGGGTGAAAGCAAATAAAACATTTTGTACCATTGCCAAATTTACGTAAAGATAAAGATACCGTGAAGAAGCGGGTCCGGTGGAAATTCGGGTCGGTGCACGGGTAACCTAATTGATTTCTCTTTGATAACCGTCCGAACCACCTTCGTTCGCCTCCTGTGCCTGGCTTTGCTGCTGGGCCTGGGGCTCGCCTCCTGTCGGAGCTCTAAACTCAGCCGTTCTTCGCGTTCTTCTCCCGCGCGCGCGGGTAGTTACTCCCGCGCCGGGGGAAGCAACTCCAAGGGCGCTTACCAGAGAGCCGAAAGCGTCATCCAGACGGCCCGTTCTTACCTGGGTACGCCGTACCGCTACGGAGGCACGACCCGCAAGGGAATGGACTGCTCCGGCTTGCTGGTGACTTCCTTCAAAGCCGCCAGCCTCACCATCCCCCGTACTTCCGGAGAGCAAGCCCGGTTTGGCAAGGCGATTCGACCCGCCGAGGTTCGTCCTGGTGACCTGCTGTTCTTTGCCGAAAAAAAGGGTGGCCGCCAGGTATCGCACGTGGGTATGGTGACGACGGTGAGGGGACGGGACGAGGTCATCTTCATTCACTCCACGGTTCACCGCGGGGTAATGGAGGACGCTTTGTCTTCGGAACACTACCAGAAAATATTCATCAAGGCCACGCGCCCTTTTTGAAAAACCAAAACTTTTGCCCACCTTTGGCAGTGACGAATGATTAGTGGTAAATAACTAATGACGGTTTCTCTTCATCACTTATTCACCACTAATCATTCATTCTTCTCCCCGGGGAATTAGCTCAGCTGGCTAGAGCGCTTGCATGGCATGCAAGAGGTCGTCGGTTCGACTCCGATATTCTCCACCCAAAAACCCGCTTAGTATAGCAACTGAGCGGGTTTTTCTTTTTCGGGGTTTATGGACTACTATGGATTTTTAGGTTTGTCTTTAGAATATGAATTTCTCAAGATTTACCTCTCCCAAGATTACTCCGACGAAAAAACGCGGGTGAAGTCGGATGACAAGGAAAATCTGGCATTGGCCCGCGCGATCAAAGCTAAGCGGGAAGTGGAGTTGCTCAAAGGCGAACACGGACTTAACCGGAAAGACAAGAAAGCCAAGGCAAATTTTCTTGAGTTCCTGGAACAACAAATCCGGCTGAAAAAACAAATGCAGAAGTAAACAACGCACTCCTAAAAAGATTAAAAAACTACGTTGGGCAGAAGTGAGCGCCGACATTCTGCAACTGGAAGAAGAAAGCGAAGGGCTGATCAAGGATATACGGTCGTTGACATAACCTGATGGCACAAGACTTGCCACACCGTTGCGAGTTTTGGTTGACCTGAC
>JACMKY010000413.1 GCA_014379925.1 Cytophagales bacterium
TGCAGTTCATGGTAGGGGAGGTTATTTTCGTCAAGTTACCAACTAGCGCGTAACATCAGCTGTTAAGCGCTTGTTTGGGAAGACTATTATAACAAACCATTGTCGACAAGTTTTATGCTACACACCTTGCGCTATACTAATTGAATAGACATACTAATTGAATAGACAAAGCTACGGGTCTCAAACGAGATCAAATAAAGTGCTGGTAGTAAGTAACTTATTAACGAGCAAGTCCGTTAAATCTTGAAAACCTCGGATTCGGCACGGAGTATCCCTCGGAAGACTCGTGAGAGCACGTAGGCAAAGGCATTGTAATTGACCAGGCGGACCGCTTGCAGCACCAGCGTTGCATTGTTCATTCGAAGGGAGTCAGCCTGGAAAGCCTTCGCAGTCGAGGCCAGTTACGATGTCACCGGGCCGGGCTTTCCAGGTACCGTTGTCGAACGCTTGGCGGGTGATTGGCGGAGCATCTTTCTTGCATTCCTGAAGCAGGAAGGTCTCTTCTGAGGGCATTGTCCGCCTTTTAGCGGCTCTCGAGATCAAACGAGAGTTACGCTAAGCCAGTACAATGAGCCAGCAAAAGGTGATGTATCCATGACTGAAACAAAAAATTAAAAAACATCAACGTGAATAAAAGAACATTTTTGAAGACATCATCGGTCTTAGCAGGAGGTGCTTATTTCTCTCCCTTGGTAGCCTGTGCACCTGGGCAAAGCAAGAAACACTTAAAAAACTGGGCCGGCAATTTAGAATACAGTACCGGTAATGTACATTATCCCAAAACCGTGGAGCAGGTGCAGGAAGTTGTCAGGCGATGCAATAAAATAAGAGCACTGGGTTCACGTCATTCTTTCAATAAGATAGCGGACAGTACCGAAAATCAGGTTTCTTTACAAGACTTAAATAAAGTGGTGTCTTTAGACAAAGCATCGAATACAGTAACTGTAGAGGGTGGGATGAGGTACGGTGAACTTGCTCCTTATCTTCACGAAAATGGCTACGCTTTGCCAAATTTGGCTTCATTACCCCACATTACCATTGCCGGAGCTTGTGCGACTGCCACCCACGGCTCCGGTGTAAAGAATGGTAACTTGTCAACCGCGGTTTCCGCCATTGAGTTTGTGAATGCGGCGGGTGATTTGGTTGCTTTATCGAAGAAAAAAGATGGTGAGCAATTTTATGGAGCCGTTGTCGGACTTGGTGGACTTGGTATTGTAACGAAACTTACCCTTGATCTTCAGCCGACTTTTAATATGAAGCAGGTGGTATACCGCAACCTGCCAATGCATGAATTAAAAAACAATTTTGACAATATACAATCAAGGGGTTATAGTGTAAGCCTGTTTACCGATTGGAAAAACAAAAATATCAACGAAGTTTGGATTAAAAGCCGGGTGGAGGAGGATGTTACGGCAGCAGAACTTGAGTTATACGGCGCCAAGCTGGCTACTCAAAATATGCATCCCGTAGAAGACCAATCGGCTGAAAATGTCACCGAACAAATGGGCGTTCCCGGACCCTGGTACGAAAGGATGCCGCATTTTAAACTGGGTTTTACGCCGAGTACGGGTAAAGAGTTGCAATCGGAATACTTTGTGCCCATTGAACACGCCTACGAAGCCATGATGGCCATGGAAAAACTGCACGAAAAGATCACTCCCCACCTGCTTATTTCCGAGATTCGCACCATTCATGCCGATGATTTTTGGATGAGCCCCTGCTACAGAAAAACCTGCGTAACGCTTCACACTACGTGGAAACAGGAAATTGATACGGTCATGAACTTGCTTCCCCTGGTCGAAGAACAACTGGCACCTTTCAATGCAATACCCCACTGGGCAAAGTTATTCACAATTTCCCCATCGGTTCTTCAATCCCGGTATGAGAAGCTTCCTGCTTTTAAAAAATTGATTAACCAATACGATCCGAACGGTAAATTCCGAAATGAATTTCTAAACAGAAATATCCACGGTAGTTAAACGTTCTATTCAATTGACTCGGGCCGCGTTGCTCCCTGATTTTGGAATATTTTTATTTGCCCGGCAATGGCGGCCCGATCAATCAGGGCTGGCCGAACCGCGACCGTGCGGTCCGATAAATTCAGTTCCGCCAAGGCAGGCGGATAGAATTCGGATAAATTACTGCCACTGCATAAAACCAATTGACCATATTCTTTTTCCAACCGGACGGAATTCTTACGAAAAGAGGTCAATTTTTGGCAAAGGTGCCGTGGAAGAACGCAATTTTTTGTACTCGGACGGGGAGCAGCCGTATTCCTCGTGAAAACTGCGGCTGAAGTGGGAGAGGCTGCTGAAGCCGGTCCGCCAGGCAATTTCGGAGAAGTTACCCGCATCCTGCCGGATCAGGTCGGCGGCCCGCTGCAACCGGTACGACCGGATCAGTTCACTGGGTGAGAGATTGGTGATGGCTTTTACTTTCCGGTGAATTTGCGAACGACTCATACCCAGTTCCTCGCCCAGTTGTTCCACGCCGAAAAGTTCGTTGTCCAGGTGCTGCTCCAGGACCCGGTGCAGCTTTTCCACGAATACCTGCTGTTGGGAAGGCAACCGGACCTGCCCCGGCTCGAGCAATGCCCGGGTGGTGAACTTTTCCCGCAGTTGCTGCCGGGTGCGGATCAGGTTCCCCACGCGGACCCGCAATTCCTCCGCGTCAAAGGGCTTCACCAGGTAGTCATCCGCCCCCGCACCTAGGCCCTCCAGTTTGTTTTCCCGGCCCGCCTTCGCCGTGAGTAAAATCACGGGAATGTGACTGGTTTTATCGCCGTTTTTCAGCCGGGCCAGCAGCTCCAGGCCATTCATTCCGGGCATCATCACGTCGCTGACCACCAGGTCGGGCAGGGTTTCTTCGGCCAGCTGCCAGCCCTTTTCGCCCGCTTCGGCTTCCAGCACCAGGTAATCCGTCAAGAGTTGCTCCCGGATGTAGGTACGGAGGTCCGGGTGGTCCTCTACCACCAGCACGACGGGGCGGTCGGGTTCGGCGGTGGGTGTAAGGGGGGTAGCCGTCGGCTCGGCGTCCCCGTTGAACTGCTCCGCCAGCGGTAGCGACTCCTCCGCGCTACTTGCACGTTCGATTAATTCTTCGGACGAAAGATGGCCATTGCCCAACGGCAAACGCACCGTAAAAACCGTCTTCTCGTCCGGAATACTGGCCACCTGGACGCTGCCTTGGTGCAGGGTGACCAGTTCCTTTACCAAGGCGAGGCCAATGCCCGTTCCCTCGTGGCTGCCTGGGCCGGACGCCTGGTAGAAGCGGTCAAACACGTAGGGCAGCGAACCGGTGGGAATGCCGGGACCGGTATTCTGTACCTGGATCTCCACTGCGTTGTCCACTACGGCCACCAAAAGGTCTACTGCGCCCTGCTCGGGGGTGAATTTAACGGCATTGGCCAGCAGATTGGTAATGACCTGCTCCAGCCTTTCGGCATCAAAATACAGGTAAACGGGCACCGTAGTCTGATCGGTGAGCAGCAGGCTTTTATTGAAGGTAAATCCAATGCGCTTCTGTTCGGCCAAGGAGGCAAAGGAGGCGGTTATTCGCCGCAGAAAGGGAATTACGTCGGCCTGGCGGGCCTGCAAGCGGGCACTGCCGGCTTCCAGCCGGGATAACTCCAGCAACTGGTTGATCAACCGGAGCAACCGGTGCGCGTTGTGGAGGACCACCGCGTAATCTTCCTTTTTGTCCGGAGCGGGGTCGGTCTGCTGCTGCTTCCGGACCAGCCCGATGATCAGCGTCAGTGGGGTGCGGAACTCGTGGGAAATATTGGCGAAAAAGCGGGATTTGAGCCCGTCCAGTTGCCGGAGTTTTTCCGACTGGTTCCGGAGCTGATTGTGCTGGCGGGCCAGCTGGGCAGTACGTTCGGCCACCGTATTTTCCAGCCGCAGGTTTTCCGCTTCCAAGCGGAACGAGCGCCAGCGAATGACGCCGTACCCCACCGAAACCAGACCTAGCAGGTAAGCGCCGTACACCCACCATTGCCGGTACCAGGGAGGCGTTACGGCAAATTGCCAGCCGGCCACCTGACTTACCCGGCCGAAGGCGTCGATGGCCCGCACCCGGAATTCGTATTTCCCTTCCGACAGGTTCGTGTATTCTTTAAAGTTGTCGCCGCCCCAGGCCGACCAGGCTGCCTCAAAGCCTACCAGCCGGGTCTGGTACCTGATTTCATCGGTTGCCGAAAAGAAAGGGGCCGCAAAATGCAGACGAAGGGCGGCATTGCGTTGAAAAGGGATCCGGATAGCCGCGTCCCGGAAGGCAACCGGCCGTTGCTGCAACTGTACACTGGTCAGCAGGGGGACGATGCGATCCGGAGTGCGGGTCACCCTTGGGTTCAACTCCTGGATAAGCACGCCGGCCAGTCCGCCGAAGAACGCCCGTTTGTGACTGATGTAGAGGCAATTGGCGAAAGAGGACAAGTTGCTTGGAATGGCAAACGATTGCGTATGGTGGCGGCCATCCGGTTGCCTTTGGGTCCGCACGAGGGTGTTTTTTCCGGTGGAGGGGTGGCTGGTCCGGAGCCAGAAGGTTCCGTCCGGTTGCGTGTACCAAGCCGCAATCTGATCCCCTGGTAAGCCCAGCCGGGCCGCAAAACCAGGATGAGGCACGAACTTTTCTTCCTTTTCCTGGTAGGCAAACAGTTGCCCGGTCTGCTTGACAAAAACGCACAGCCGACTGCCCACCAGCAGGGGAACGGCGTCACCCGGCGGCAAACCATTGGCGGCGGTAAAATTCCTGACCGTAGCCAACTCGGGAGCGGGCAAGCCATTTTCCGTCAGGCCATAGCGGAGGCGGTACACGCCCCTGGCCCGGCTTCCCAGCCATACTTCACCCTTCCGGTATTCGACCAGGCCCCGCACCGAACCGGCCAGCCCCCGTTTTTTTCCCACCTCCCGCCAGTTGGGGTTTTCGTACCGCATGGCTACGCATCCGTCGTCGATGCTGGCCCAAACTAGCCCGGGGTGGACCGCGGACGGGTAAAAGGCGGCCGGAAATGAGTACGCATTCAGTTGAGTTAGCCGGCCCTCCCGCCACTCAAACACCCCGTCCGAATGACCAACCAGCAGGGAAGCACCCACCGGGTGCAAGGCCCAGATCCGGTCCTGAAACAAGCTCACCCATCGGAAAGCGGAATAAACGGAGGGGTTTTGTTCCGCCACAAAAAGCCCTTCCTTGGTGCCGATAAACAGCTTCCCTTCGTGGGCCACGACCTGGTCCACCGAGCCGCGCAGCCCGTCTCGGCGGTCCGTCAGCCGCAAGGGTTCACCCAGGGCTACTTTCGAAATGCCCGATTGGGTACCCAGCCAGAGGTTGCCTTTCCGGTCGACGTAGCAGCTCAGAATCTGGTTGGAGTAAAGCCCGCTTTCGTCGTCGAGTAACTGCAGCAGCTTTCCTTCCCGGCTGAAAATGTAGAGCCCACTGCTGCCCATCGCCAGGGCGAAGTGCTCCCCATCCAGCCAGCAGCCTCTTTCCAGCCCGTACCGGGCCAACTGGGGAGCCGCTTCGGTTCGGAAAGGGGTCAGGCTTTGGTGGTCGTACAAGACCAGTTCTCCCGATTCCGTGCCGATCAACAGCTTACCCTGGTCGTAGGGAAGTATCATCCGGATGGACGTTTTACCAGCAAAGTATTCGCCCCGGGGTAGCAGTTTGAACCCTTTTCCGGTCCAATACACCAGCCCTTTTCCCTCCATTCCCCCGTAAAGTGTCCCGTTCAGGGGAAAAGTACGCAGCAGCCGGCCGCCGGTGGGATAAACGCGAAATGCTTTGCCATTCCAGACAAAAAGCCGCTCGTACGTCTGGAAATGCATTTTTCCGTCTATTGCAGCAGTCGTCCACACGCGGCCGAACACCCTCTCCGACGGAGGCAATTTATCCAGCAGGGACACGTACTGCAGGCGGCCGTAGGCGTCGGTCCGTAGGTAACCAATTTCGCCATCACCGCCGATGTAGAGGGTGGAATCCGCGGAAAGCCCGAGGGAGCGGACGTGGCTTTTGTTGGTCAGGCTTATCAGTTCCCAGCCGTTGTTGTCGTACACCAGCAGCCCATCGCCGTTGGCAAAGTAAAACCGGTCGTCCGGTCCCTGCAATGCCGCCCAAATCTGTTCGTGGGCCCCGTAGGCAGTGGGTGTATAATTGGTGATCAAGGGGAGCCCCGGGCGGGTAAGCGAGGAAAAAACTTGTCCATTGGCCGGACACGATGCCAGCCACGGACCGGCAACCAGCAGACAAAAAAGGGGGAGCAAGCGGCCCATAAGCAGGCGTAAAACAGAAAAATAGCCGGGAATTCGTGCTGCAAATATGCACCTATGTTTTCAGATAATCCATTCGTCTACCCAGGAGATTGGCGGGGCAGCAACGCGGTTCGCTACCCCGCCACGCGGGGCGGGCGGCGACAAAAACGCAAAAAGTTGCTACGCTGGAACAAACGTTTCTGGGGGCAATGGCAGGTAGCCCACTTGCCAACCGTCCGCTGCGACGGAATCACAAGAAGACGGCACGTCAAGGAAAGCAAATCAGGGGTCTAACGGGCAATTTTGCAGCCGTTATTCAGCCCCCATCGCAAACGGGCCGGATACACAGTTTACTCATTTCAAAACCAATCAGCGTGGTTTTAGGGCAGCTGACCAGCAGGTATACCAGGTCTGGGCAGCGTCGCCCTACTTCCTGTCTTTAATTTTCATTCTACTAAACAGTAACCCTTTAAAAACCAATTGCCATGAAACTTCATGCATTCGTGCGTAGGCCGTATTTCCGGCGGGCTGCCAAGTTGGGAGGCCATAAACTTTTACTGCTGTCCCTGTTATTGGGTCTTGGTACCAATCAAGGGGCATTCGCCAGCGTAAACCGCCCCACTGACGCTTACCCGACTCGTTCGCTGGAGGCCCAACTTGCCGCTTACCTTGGCTACCCGCCGGCCTTGCACAACCGCCAGGGAGTGGTGATGATCAGCTTCCGCCTCACTGCTGCCAATCGCCTTACTAATCTGCAAGTGCATTCCCAGGAGAAGGCCTTAAACGAATACATCGCCGAGCGGCTTACCGGGAAATTCGTGTCGCCCGAAGCCCGGTCCCGGCAAGCGGTCTACCTCGTGCGCCTGCGCTTCCGACTGCGCTAGCCAGAACCATCCCATCCGCTTCTTTTCCCTCGACAAAACGCAACGTGAAAACGCTCTTTTTACTGAGGAAGCTGCGTTGCGTTCCCTGAAAACCCGGTTGTTCGGGTTGGTTTTACCGGGCTTGGCAAAAGCAATTTTTGGTCAGGCAGCCTGGATCGGATCGAGTTGCCAGAGAGTCCCCTGGCCCAATGCGAGGCCGGGGGAAATGCCGGAGCCATGAACATGGTGCCAGACTTGCGGCTGGTTAAATAGTTGATAATTAACAATATGATTTTTGCCACGAAGGTACCAAGCCACCAAATCAACCAACGGATGAGTTCCTTATCAAAACCCTGACTGCTCGGTGCTTGGTGCCTTCGTGACCAGGTGGCAAAAGTCACGAAACACGGAGCGTCGATTCGAAACAAGTCTCAGGTTGGTAGGAAATAAAATTAATACATTCAAAATTTTGCATAATTTAATTTATTCATTCTGAATTTTTACTCTGAAACATCTCTCTCATGAAAACAATGCAATCAAGGCTTGCCGGTACGTTTGGCGTTACGTCAGGATGTTTACCACGGATGGTAACATCCGATTCCGGTAGTAAAAACCAAGCACGGGTCAGCCCCGCTCGGGTAAACCAAGGTGGTGATGGCGTTTATCGCGGGCAAATTGGTATTGCAAGCGTATTTTTTCTGCTTTTGCAAAGCTTCATTTTACCGCTTTCGTACGCCCAGACGATTGATTATTCAACTTGTCCGGCGTGTACCTCGGAAGACATCCGGCTTTTAA
>JACMKY010000414.1 GCA_014379925.1 Cytophagales bacterium
AGGAGCAGTGGTAAGGGAGTTGATGAGTTGATAAGTTGATGAATTGATGAGTTTATGAGTTGATGAGCGAAGGAGTAACGTGGATGCATGGCGTCGGCCTGAATTGTAGTCGATTGTTTTCAGTGGGCGGCAATCCGCTGGGCGGCAGTCCGCTTCCCGCAACGGTGGGCGGCGGTCCGCTTGCGTACTTGACAACCATTGCCGTACATTGCCGCGTGAAGCTTTTTTTGGGAATCCTTACCAGCCTGCTCGCATTGGTCCGGACGGGCCAGGGACAACCTTTTCGCTACCGGGCCGACGTGGAACCGGTGGCGCAGGGCGGTTTTTGCCGGATTATGCTTTCTCCGTCCGTACTCGGTCACCTGAACGAGCAGTTGTCCGATATCCGGCTCTACGACGACCAGCAACGGGAAGTGCCTTACTTGCTGAAAAGGGAGAAACCGGTGCAGTACAATACCTTATTCCGGGAATACGAAGTGGTAAGCAAGGTGATGACGCCCAAAGTAGGTACGTCGTTGGTGCTGCGCAACGCCGCCAAAAACCGGATTAACAACCTCAGTCTGGTCATCAAGAACGCGAACGTGCGCAAAAAGGCCCGGCTCAGCGGCAGCAACGACGCCCAGACCTGGTTCGTTATTGAGGAGGAATACCACTTGGGCGCCATCGACAACGATGCGGCCACCACCGAAGCGAAACTGCTCAACTTCCCCCTCAGCGACTACGAATACTACCGGCTCGACATCAACGATTCGCTCAGCGCGCCCCTCAATATCCTGCGGGCCGGCTACTACGATGAATACGCCGAGAACGGCAAGTATTCCGAGATTCCCGGACTCACGTTTACCCGGCGCGACAGCACCGCCAGCCGGCAGAGCTACTTCCGCCTGCTTCTGAAGGACACCGTCCGGATGGATAAACTAACGGTTCAGGTGAGGGCACCGACCCTTTACCGGCGAACGGCCCGCCTCTGCCAGCGGGTGATGCGCCGGGGAAAAAGGGGCCGGCGGTCGTGGGAATACCAACCGGTGGGTTCGCTGGAATTGCGTTCGTCCGGCGAAAACACCGGGTACTTAAACGGACTTCGCGCCAAGGAGCTTTACCTGATCATCGACAACGAAGACAATCCTCCCCTGGCCATCGGCGGACTGAAAGCGCATCAGTTAAATACCTACCTGGTTGTTGAATTGCGGCCAGGAAAGCCCTATCACCTGGAATTTGCCGACCGCACGGCGGACCGCCCCGGCACCGCGGCTCCCTCCTATGACTTGCGCTACTTCCAGGACAAAATCCCCACCCGCCTGGCTACCGTACGAATCGGGGAAATAACGGCTACCCAATCCGCCCGTAATTCGTCGCCGACGCTGTTTACCAACCAAAAAGTCATCTGGCTGGCCCTGGGACTGGTGTTGGCCGGGCTGGGCTATCTGTCCTACCGGATGTTGAAGGAAGTGGGCAAAAAGTGAGTCCGTTGCTCACGCTTCCCGGCCTTTTTCGGTTCGCAGTTCCAGTAAAAGCCCTTCGATTTCCAGGTTGGTGTTGCGAATCTGGTCTTCGTAGCGGCCAGTTTTCTGAATAATGGCATTGGCCCGCATCCGGAACACGCTGCGGCGCAGCGAGCAATAGTGCCGCAGCCGGTCCACGCGGCCCCGCAGGGGTTGGGGCAACCCGGCCAGTCCTTCCAGCAAGGTCAGGTTTTCGTTCCACCGCCGGATGCCGTTTTTCACCAGTTGTTTCCGCCACTGGTAGGTGCTCAGGCCTTCGGCGTTCCGGTAAACTTCCAAGGCGGCCTTTTCATTGACCGCCACCTGTTTCATCACGCCCTCGTAGCGGACAATGGCATCGGGAACCTGGCGGTACGTCAGGTAGGTACCCAGTGCGTACACCCCCAGCACCAAACCCAGGTTGGCCCGGTGAACCGCCGGAAAATCGGGCGCGTGGAGGCTGGGCAACCACATTGCCCCCAGCAGGAGGCCGCTCAGCAAACCGCCCACGTGCGTGGTATTGTCCACCCCGTCCTGAACATCCCGCGCCAGGTGATAGACGACAAACAAGCCCGTGGTCAGCAGCAACGCCAGAGGGGACGTTTTGGATAGAAACCGGCCCGACAACAGCAGGACCACAAACACCCCGTACAGGCCAAACACGGCCCCCGATGCGCCCGCGCTGGGCGCCAGATCGTTTCCCCAGAGGTTCATCACGCTCCCGAAAACCCCCGACAACCCGTAGACCAACAGAAAAAAACCGCGTCCCAGCACCGGTTCCACCGCGGCACCGACGAAGAGCAGGGCAACCAGGTTGACCAGCAAAGGCACCAACCCGTCGTGAATCCATACGCTGCTCAACAACCGCCATTCTTCGCCGCTGAGCGTGCGGGCCTTGAAGTTGGCTCCCCAACGAATCAGGCTTTGGTTATCCGGCGCGGTGGCATCCACCCCGCTGACCAGCATCGCGGCAAACACCAGCAGGTGCAGGCCGAGCAACCACCGCGTACCCTCGCTGTTATCAATGATCACCTTGGTTTCGTAGATACCACCATTCCCTTCTGCGATACCCGATACCTCATCGGGAAGCCCATCACGTTTGATAAAGAATCGGCGCTGGAATGGGTTCTTTCATGATTCTTCTCGGGTATGGTCTAAGCCCCATTTCCGAAGACAATGTCTTCATACATCTGAGAAAGGGTCATCTCCCAGTCCAGGCTTTCCAGGCGTAAAAGGTCTTCTTCTTGGTCCAACATACGGTAAGACCAAAAATCTCCTTTTCGCTCGTAGCAGCCAACAAACAACAGCTTTTTGTGAGATCATCACGTAAGCTTGTAGACCGGGCATTTGCAGGTAACGATCCAGTTTTTTACCCCGGTCGTGAGCCTCCGTGCTTTCCGATAGCACTTCAATCACCAGGGAAGGATAACGTGCCAACCGATTATCGGAGAGATCTTGCGGATGGCAGGTGAGCATCACATCCGGGTAAACGTAATGTTCTTCAGGCGCTACCTCAAGTTTGACGTTTTCAGTGAACACGCGGCACCCCCGGCTTCTTAAGCTTCGTAAAGCATTGGCCATATTTTGAATGATCAGGTTGTGTTGCATGGTACCGCCGGTCATCGCAAACACTTCCCCTCGGTAGAACTCGTAGCGTAGTTCGCTTTCCTGCTCCAAAGCCACGTATTGCTCGACCGTGTAAGAATGGTGGATGTTTTTAACCGTTGCCATGAGTAGTTGCGTTGATCCCGTTGGTTGTCGTTAGTCGGGATTCGCAATCCCGACTTTCCGGGCGTGGAGGATTTGCAATCCGACGACCGCGGCGGACAGCTCAAGACTTTCATTTTCGGCGGCAACCCTCCCCGTTGCATTAGCGGTAAAATCCTTTCCGCCTTGTTAGTTAAGCAAGCGAATGTGTTTGAGATCAGTACGGCTTGGTTGAAGGACGGATTGCAAA
>JACMKY010000415.1 GCA_014379925.1 Cytophagales bacterium
GCACGCTGTCACCGGCCTGTTCGAAGCGGAGTTTGAACTCGCTTTTACCCTTTTCCAGCGTTTCCCGATCGTCGGCAGAGAGGGTCTTCTGCACTTCCAGCATCACTTTGTCCCCCGCGTAGCCCGCCACCCGGACGAAGCCGTTGATGTTGAAGACGGCCAGGGTGCTCGCTCCCGCTTCTCCGGAGAGCGAAAATTCCCGGACGATCTTTTCCTTAGAGTCGTCGGCCCGCGCCGGGGCGTGGCCACCCAGCCAGGCCAGGCCCGCCACCCACATCAGTTTTGCCTTCATAATGGTAGTGAATAATTGATGGTGGATCGTTTGATTGATGCAAAGGCGTTCACTTTATTTTATGATTTTATGGGGAGTCCGTTGTCGTGGTTTTGTCATCCAAACGAATGATCATCCTGCAAACTCCGTTCACTAACCACGGTCAGCCATCAACGCCTTGCCTGCTTCAGATCAACCGCTGGAGGCCGTTTTCAATTTTCAGCTTCACACTGGCGTTCAAGCCTTTATCCCGGAGCAGTTGGCGAAGTCCTTCTACCGAGCGTTTTTCCTGCAGTTCCACCATCACGTCCACCAGTGCCGATTGCACCAACGGCGATTCCTGGCGGGTGATGGAGCGCACCAGTCCCTGGCGCACGCGGGGGTTGGCGGCCAGTGCGGAGAGGGCTTCCAGCGTCACCAGGCGCACGTTCACGTTGGGGTCGTGGTTGAGCGTGCCCAGCAGCGCGTCCACCACCCGCTCGTCTACCCGCTCGATTTCTTTGGTGTAGCCCACGGCCCGGAGCCGCTCGGTCGCCGACGGATTTTCGATGAGGGTAAACAGCATCGTTTCGCGCATCTGCTGCACTTCTCCCGACAGCACCCGGAGCTGCTGCTGGGAAGCCGCGCCGGAATTCGTCTGGGCGACACTCCGTCGGGCGTTGAACCAGTAGCCCGCCACCAGTCCCATTCCCAGCAGCCCGAAGCTGTAGGCCAGCCGGTAGAAGCCCGCCGGTTGCCAGCGCCGTAACCAGCCACCGGCGGGCTGCCGGGAGCGGGTCTCCAGGGCTTTGTACTCGCCGAGCATGGAATAAAACCGGATGCGCAGTTGCTCACTCGGTTCGGGCACGGGCATCTCCCCCATCGTTTGCCATACCTGCCGCAGGGCGTTCAATTCCTCCCGGCATTCGGGGCACCCCGACAAGTGGTCTTCCAGTTGGCCCCGCTCCGTGCCTTCCACCTGGCCCGCCAGCCAATCCACCAGGTACACTTTCGCTTTTTCGCAGTCCATCGATAAATAAGTAGTCGTAAGTCAGTAAGTCTCGACAATTGATCAGGCTGGCCGGTTGGTTCCGCGATCGGTTTTGGACGAACCGGTTTCCCGGGCGGTGCCATGGTCGGCCGCCAGGTAAATGCTTTTCAGTTCGTTCATTGCCCGGTGCACCCGCACTTTTACCGCCCCCTCGGTGGTGTTGAGGATGCGGGCAATCGCTTCGTACTTCAATTCCTGAAAGCGGCTCATCACCAGGATTTCCCGTTTGTCGGCGCTCAACTTGTCGAGGGCGTAGTGCAGCATCGCCAGTTCCTGCTCTTTCTGCAACCGCTCGTCGGCTCCGGGGCCACCGCCGATCTTGTCGGCCAGGTCGTTGACGTCGTGGTGGTGGGCGTGGCGTTTGTTCTTTTTGACGGCGTCGGCCAACACGTTCCGCGCCAGGTGGTACATCCAGGTCCGGAACTCCCCTTCGCCGGTGAAGGTGTGGCGGTACTTGAGCATCCGGTAAAACACGTTCTGCACCAGGTCTTCGCTGGCATCGGCCTGCCCGGTCAGGTGGTAGAGAAAGCCGAAGAGCGGACGGTGATGCCGCTCAAAAAGCAATCCCATCTTGTCCACGTCACCCGCTTTTACCTTCAGCATGAGTGCGTTATCGGTCAGTGTGTTCAAGCCGTGCCGGAGGTTTAGGCCAATTTGGACGTGGAAACCGTGCCCGGCATGAAAGGTTACAACGGCCAGTGTCCAGTAGTTAGGTATTCCAGAAATGAGCGTTGAGCGTTGGGTGGTGGGCTATAAGTTAGGACTTACCACTTATAACCCACAACTTACGACCCACAACTTACGACTTGGGATTTCATGGCCCACAACTTACGATTTATGACTTACAACTCACGACTGTCTATCCCGAAAACAATCGGCTGCCTGGTCCTGGCACTGCTGACCGGCCCCGCCGGCCGGAGCCAGGTCCTGCCCGAGGCCGATGTCTTCCTGGTGGACCTCCGGACGGAAAAGGGGAACCTTCGCGTGGGGAAACCGGAAAACATCACCCGGCGGAAAGGGTACGACAACCAGCCCTGCTTCGCGCCCGACGGGCGGAGCCTGCTCTACACCTCCGTCCGCGACGACGGCCAGGTCGACGTGTACCGCTACGACCTGCGTCAGCGGGCGAGCCGCCGGCTCACCCAAACGGCCGAAAGCGAGTACTCGCCCACGCCCACCCCCGACGGAAGGCATTTCTCCGTGGTACGGGTGGAAAAGGACAGCACCCAGCGGCTTTGGCAATTCCCGCTCGAAGGTGGCGAGCCGACGTTGGTGCTGGCGCGGGTAAAGCCCGTGGGCTACCACTGTTGGCTCGGCCCGGATTCGCTGGCCTTGTTCGTGCTGGGGGAGGGCCGCCCCGACGAACCCAATTCCCTGTATCTGGCCCGCGTGGGCACCGGCGACACCGTCCGGATCGAGCGCGGCATCGGCCGGGCCATCGCCCGGATTCCGGGCGAACCGACGGTGAGTTTCGTGCACAAACAAGGGACGGTTTGGGAAATCAAGCGGCTCGACCCGCGGACCCGGCAAATCACGCCGCTCGCCCGCACGTTGGCGGGGAGCGAGGATTACGCCTGGCTGCCCGACGGAACGTTGCTGATGGGCCGGGGTGCCCGGCTCTACCAGTGCAACCCATCCGCTCCCGGCGGGGCGGAATGGAAGGAAGTGGCGGACCTGGGTGCGTACGGCATCAACCAGCTCAGCCGCCTGGCCGTCAGTCCGCGGGGCGACCGGCTGGCCGTGGTCGGGTTCTAGAAGCATCCGGCTTTCGGTACTTTACTCCTTCCAATGCCTTCACCGGACGCGGTTTACCGGACTTATTGCGGGGAAAATTACGCGGAAAACCACGTTTTTGACCGACCCGTCCGGATAAGCAACCGCGCAGTGGTGAAAATCTTTATTTTAACCAGTATTTTTACGACGCGCAAGTCCGGCTCGCCACCGAAAATTCCCCAGCCAAGCCATTTCTATGCTTCCCATTCACCCCAACCCTCCCCCCAACCGTTCGGTGAAGAACCGTCGGATGACCAAATTATTGGCTGAGGCGCAGCAAATGGCCCAATTGGGGGCGTGGGAGTTGGAGGCGGAGACCTACCGGTTGAACGGCTCGGCGGAATTTTGCCGTCTCTTGTCCCTTCCTTCCTCCGGGGAAGCGTTGAGTTTCGAGCATTTTCTCGGCTTGGTCCATCCGGAAGACACCGCGCCTTTCCGGGAGGCAGTGAACCAAACCCTCCGGGAGGGAAAAGCCTTTCAATTGGAAATGCGGCTGGTGGCGCCGGGAAATCCGCCCAAGTACGTGCTCAGCAAGGGACAACCGCAGCGGCGGAAAGGCCGCAACGGACTGGTGGGCATCCTGCTCGACCTCGACGACCGGAAACGGCTCGAACTCGAATGGCGGCAGGCCAAGGAAGAAGCCGAATCCCTCAACCGTTCCAAGTCGGATTTCCTGTCGACCATCAGCCACGAGATCCGCACCCCCATCAATGCCATCGTCGGCCTGACGGACGTGCTCCTCAACGAGGACTTGAAGCCGTCGGTGACGGAGACCATTCAACTGATCAAATTCTCTTCCGACAACCTGCTGGTGCTGCTCAACGACATCCTGAACCTGTCGAAAATTGAGGCGGGGATGGTGACTTTCGAACGGGTGGAATTTGACCTGCGGCAGCGGATGGACGCCTTCGGCAAGACCATCGGGTTGACCACGCAGGGAAAGGGCGTTCAGTTCCGCTACGACATCCACGAGGAAATTCCCAACGTGCTGATCGGCGATCCCTACCGGCTCAACCAGATCCTGCTCAACCTGGCTTCCAACGCCGTGAAGTTCACCCGGATGGGTTACATCCACCTCCGGATCGCGCTCCTCGGACGGGACGGTGACCAGGTGAGGCTTTCCTTCAGCGTGGAAGACACCGGCATCGGCATCCTGGAGGAAAAACTGACCCAGATCTTCGAGCGTTTCGCGCAAGCCTCTTCCACGACCACCCGCCAGTACGGCGGCACCGGGCTGGGACTGGCCATCACCAAGAAGCTGGTCGAATTGCAGCACGGCAAGATCGGTGCCACCAGCACGGTGGGCCAGGGCTCCACCTTTACCGTGGAGCTTCCCTTCCAGGTCAGTCCCAAAACCGCGCTGGCGCCGCCCGGAACCCCACGGACCACCGAGAAGGATCTGTCGGGGGTTCGGCTGCTGATGGTGGAAGACAACGTCCTGAACCAGCTGGTGGCCAAACGGCTCCTCAACCGGTGGAAAGCCGACCTCGACATCGCCGGCGACGGCCAGGAAGCGTTGGACCTGCTGCAAAAACACCACTACGACCTGGTGCTGATGGACCTCCACCTGCCCGGGATGAGCGGCCTGGAAATCGCGGGGATGATCCGCGGCGGCAACGCCGGAGTAATGGATTCCCGGATTCCCATCGTCGCCCTTACCGCCGACGCCTTTCCCGGAACCGGGGAGAAAACCCGGGCGGCGGGCATGAACGACTGGGTCGTTAAGCCGTTCGACCAGGACGCCTTCTTCGGGACCATTGTCAGGAATCTGCCGCCCCGCCCCCACCCCAAACCGCCGGGAATGCCCGAAAAGAACTGAATCCGGCCGGAACGCCAGTTCATTGATCGGCGGATGCGCAGTGCCTCCTTTTTCCGATGCCCATCCGACTGTTCAACGCCGAATTGCGGACCGCCTGGACGGTGCCGAGATTCGGCCGGCCTGGTCCGGATGGATTCTCCATGCGCCGTCGGTAACAAAACAGTAACACCGTAGCCGAAGGCGCTTCCGCCGGGGTTGTCCGCCGCCCGACCGGCCGACCGGAAGCGGAATCGGGTAAGCTATTCACGCACAGAACATTGTCTAACATTACCTCCCATCCGGTACCGGGCTTACCGCGCACCGATTTCCTGGCACCGTTAACAGAATAGTGACAATTTGTTAATGCAACGCGGGATGCTGAAACTTTTCGGTAGGTCTACCTTTGCCGAAAAAAGCACTAGACAAGACACCCGGCTTATCCGATGCGACGCAAGTTGACGTTGGTTTTTTTGTTGGCGGCCCTTTCCCTGCGTGCCCAACCAACCCAGCGCCTCGACGTCGAGGCGCACGCGGGAGGGAAAGGCAGTTATCCCGGAAACTCCATTCCCGCTTTCCTGAACGCGTTGCAATTGGGGGCAACCACCCTGGAAATGGATTGCGTGGTATCCCGGGATAGCCTGGTGGTGGTTTCGCACGACCCTTTCATGCACCACGGGTCCGTGCTCACCCCGTCGGGCGGGGAAATCGAAAAAGAAAAAGAGGCCGGGTACCGCCTCTTCAACATGCCTTACGACAGCATCCGGCAATACCAACTGGGACGGAAATTCGACCCCGAATTTCCGGCGCAAAAAAGAATAAAAACCTACCTGCCTCTGCTTTCCGAAGTGGTTGATTCGGTGGAAGCATTCATCCGGCAGCACCGGACGGAGCCGGTGAACTACAACGTGGAAATCAAATCCTACCGGCCGGCCGATTTCAACCCGAGTCCCCCGGTTTTTGCCGATCTGGTCGTGGCGGTGCTCAACCAGCCGCGCCTGGCCAGGCGGGTGACCATCCAGTCGTTCGACGTCCGGCCCCTGCAGCACGTCCGGCAACGCTACCCCCAGTTCAGGATCTCCTACCTGATCTCCAAGAACAACCCGAATACCTTGCCGCAGAACCTGGCTAAGCTGGGTTTTGTCCCAGAGGTGCTCAGTCCCGAACACGAGCTGGTTACCCCGGAACTGGTGGAGGAAGCCCGAAGGCTGGGCATGGCCATCATTCCCTGGACCGTGGACAACGAAACCGATTTGCGCCGACTCATCGACCTGCGGGTGGACGGCATCATCACCAATTACCCGGACCGCCTCCTGCAACTCATGTCGACCAAGTCCCCGAGGGCGTCTTCGGTAACCTCCCCCAAAAAATAACGTCGCTCTTTTCCAACCAATTCCCCCTTCACCTAACCCAGCACCATGCTCCCGTCAATGAAAAAAGCTTTATCTACATTCACCCGAATGCGGCCCGTTTTGTGGCTGACCGCAACCGCGTTTTTCCTGGTTTCCCTTTCCGATGCGCCCGGCCAAACCGGCCCGCAGGAGGAGCTGGTGGTGACCGGGGCGATCCGGGATCAGTTGGGACCGTTGCCCGGCGCATCGGTGAGCGTGAAGAACACGGCCCGCGGCACCATCGCGGATGCGGAGGGCCGGTTTCGCCTGGACGCCAATCGCAACGAAACCCTGGTTTTTACCATGATCGGCTACCAAACCAAAGAACAGACGGTGGACGGCACGGCGATGAACATCCTTCTGGAGACCGACGCCAAGAGCCTTTCGGAAGTGGTGGTGGTGGGCTACGGAGCCAGCAAGAAGAGCGACATCACCGGTTCGGTGACCAGCGTGAAGAGCAGTGAGTTCAACGCCGGGGTCAACAACGCGCCCGACCAGTTGCTGCAAGGCAAGGTGGCCGGCCTTAACATCACCCGCAGCGGCGACCCCAACGCGGTTCCCGCCGTGATCCTGCGGGGCCCTTCCACCCTGCGTTCGGGGGCGGCCCAGGAGCCGTTCTACGTCATCGACGGCGTGCCGGGGGCTTCCATTCAATTAATAGCGCCCAACGACATCGCCTCGATCGACGTGCTCAAGGACGCCTCTTCGACGGCCATCTACGGATCGCGGGCCGCCAACGGGGTCATCATCGTCACCACCCGCCGGGCCAAAGCCGGCGAACCGGTGGTTTCCTACAACGGCTACGCCGCCGTCGAGAACGTGTCCAACCGGATCGAGATGCTGTCGGCCGAAGAGCTGCGCGCCTACCTGGCGGCCAACAACCGGGTGCTCAACCCGCGCGACGACGACGGCGACAGCCACGACTGGCAAAAGGAAGTGAGCCGGACCGGCGTCTCCCACAACCACAACCTTTCCCTGTCGGCCAACACGGGCAAAACCAGCTACGACGCCAGCGTCAACTACCTCAACAACGAAGGCGTGATCAAGGGGTCGTCGTTGGACCGGTTGATCCTGCGCGGCCGGTTCGGGCAGCAGGTTTTTAATGACCGCCTGAAGCTTACCCTTTCGATCAGTCACAGCACCACCAACCAGAAAGTACCCCTGGAAGCGGTACTGGGCAACATGCTCACTTTCCTGCCCACCTACAACGTCAAGGACACCAACGGCGTCTACCGGGAGAATTTCCTGAACGGGGTTGCCAACCCGATCTCTCTGATCGACAACAACCTGGACGACCGGAAAACCCGCACTTTTCTGGCCAACGGCAACGTGGAACTCACCTTGCTGCCGGGTCTGAAGTACACGCTGAGCCTTTCCTCCCAGGACGAGCAAATCACCCGCAACGTTTACTTCGGCCGACAGTCGTCGGCAGCGCAGAACGCCGGGGGCGTTGCCACCCGCAGTGCCTACGCCAACACCCGGCAAGTGCTGGAAACGTTCTTCAACTACGACAAAGTCCTCAACCAGCACACGTTCAACCTGCTGGCCGGCTACTCCTGGCAGCAGGACCGCACCGGGGAAGGTTTCCAGACTTCCAACCGCGGGTTCAGTTCCGACGATTTGACTTACAACAACCTGGGCCTGGCCAGCCCGCCCGCCGGCTACCGGCCCGACTACGGGAGTACCACCATTGGAACCTTGCGCCTGATTTCCTTCTACGGCCGGGTGAACTACGCCTTCAACGACAAGTACCTCTTCCAGGCTTCCCTGCGGGAGGATGGCTCCTCGGCTTTCGGCTCCAACAACCGCTGGGGATTGTTCCCGGCCTTTTCGGCGGGCTGGCGCATCAGCCAGGAAAACTTCCTGCAGTCGGCCGGTTTCCTGGACGACCTTAAGGTGCGGGTCGGTTACGGGGTCACCGGCAATTCGCTGGGGTTCAATCCACTGATTTCCCAGATCCGGTACGGTTCGAGCGGTTTCTTCTACTACAACGGCAACCTGATCAACGCCATCGGCCCCACCCAGAACGAAAATCCGGACCTCAAGTGGGAGCGCACCGCCATGGCCAACGTGGGGCTCGACTTCTCGGTGTGGAGGGGGCGCCTGAGTGGTTCGGTGGACTACTACGACAAGAAAACCTCGGACCTGATCTGGGACTACCCGGTATCCACCACCCAGTATTTCGTCAACACCCTCACTGCCAACGTGGGGGAAATGAGCAACCGGGGCATTGAGCTGCAACTGGACGGGGTGCCGGTGCGAACCGACCGTTTCAGCTGGCGGACCTCGGTCAACCTGGCCCACAACACCAACCGGATCGTTTCCCTTTCCAGCGATAAATTCAGCCTGCGGCAAATACCCACCGCCGTACTGGGCGGGCAGGGGCAATCGGGCAACACCTCCCAGATCGTGCGGGAAGGGCTGGCGCTGGGGTCGTTTAACCTGTGGCGCTACCTGGGCAAAAACGAAAACGGCGTTTCCCAGTTTCTGAAGGCGGACGGTACCACCACCACCTCCCCCTCCTCCCTGGATTTTGCCTACGCCGGCAACGCCCAGCCCAAGTTGCTCTACGGCTGGAACAACAACTTCACCTACGGAAATTTCGACCTGAACTTCTTCTTCCGGGGCGTGTACGGCAACCAGATCCTGAACGCCACGCGGGCGGGCCTCAACAGTCCTTCCACGGTGCTGCAACGCAACATCCCCCAGTACACGCTGACCGAATCCGTCAACGACAACAACGCCTTCTACATTTCCGACCGCTACCTGGAGTCCGGATCGTACCTGCGCCTGGACAACGCCACGCTGGGATACACCTTGCCGTCGCTGAAAGGGCTCAAAACCCTGCGGGTGTACGTGACCGGCACCAACCTGGTTCTGCTGACCAACTACGAGGGCATTGACCCGGAAATCAACCTGGGCGGCATCACGCCCGGCATCGACAACCGAAACTACTATCCCAAGACGCGGTCGTTCCTACTGGGCGTCAACGCCAGTTTCTAAATCATTGATGGTTAACAACCTTATCTTTCCCATGAAAAAATTTATTTTCTCCGGCACCTTGCTCGCCGGGTTGTACCTGTTGCCTGCCTGCGCGGATTTGGACGTAGACGTGGAATCGGAGCTGACGCCCGCCAACTTTCCCAAAACGCCCGACCAACTCATCGCGGCCACGGGACCCCTCTACTCCCAGTTGAGTGCCGCCAACGGCAGCAACGGCGGCAATTCGTACGCCACCAACTACTGGCGCTTGCAGGAACTCTCGACGGACGCGGCCATCATGCCCGCCCGGGGCGGTAACTTCGACGACGGGGGCCAGTACCGGTTTCTGCACAAGCACACCTGGAACCTGGACCACCCGACGGTGCGGAACGTTTGGGAATGGGGTTTCGGCGGCATCAACATCGCCAACCGGTTGCTGGCCACCTTCGAAGGTGCCCCCGAAAACGCGGCCAAGCGGGAGACCATTGCCCAGGTACGAACGATGCGGGCCCTATTTTACTTCTACATGATGGACCTATACGGGAACGTGCCGATCGTCAAAAATTTCGGGGAAGCTGGCCTGCCGCCGACCGCGCCGAGGGCAGAAGTGTTTGCCTACGTCGAAAGTGAGCTGAAAGAAGCCATCCCCAACCTGAGCGAAACCACCGGCACCCTGACCTACGGCCGGCCGACCAAATTCCTGGCCTTCGCCCTGCTGGCAAAAATGTACCTTAATGCCGAATACTACCTCAACCAACCCCGGTACCCGGAAGCCGTAGCAATGGCCGACAACATCCTCACCAGCAACCGGTACGTGTTGTCCACCGACTACAGCGCCATTTTCCGGCCCGACAACGGGCCCGCGATCACCGAAACGATTTTTGCCGCCGTCTACGACGCCAACCTGATCAAGGGAAATGCCATGACGCGGTGGACACTCAACCAGGGACTGGCCGCCAAGTTTGGCGTGACTTACGTGGCCAGCAACATCATGAGCACCCTGCCCGACTTCTACTACAAGTTCAACCTGGCCGGCGACGTGCGCAACGACACCTGGGTAGCCGGCAAACAGTTTAACCTGGACGGCACGCCCATCCTCATCCGCACGACCAACCGGGGACTGAACCAAACCTACAGCGGGCCCGATCCGGCCGCGGCAATCAACTGGCACCTGGATCTGACGCCGGTCATCCTGCTGGAGAACGAGGCCACGATGGACACGGGCAATGACTTGCAGAGCCAGACCCAGGGTGCCCGTTCCATCAAGTACTTTCCGGACCCCAACGCCAGCACCGACCGTTACCAGAACAACGATATGCCCGTCTTCCGGCTGGCGGACGTGCTGCTGATGAAGGCGGAAGCCATCCTGCGCGGGGCGCCGGCCACCGCCGTCAACGGCGAACTGCAGACGCCGCTCGTGTTGGTCAACAAGCTCCGGACCCGGGCGAAGGCCCCCCTGGCCACTTCCATCGACCTGAACGAACTGCTGGATGAGCGGGCGAGGGAACTCTCCTGGGAAGGCTGGCGACGGAATGACCTGATCCGCTACGGTCAGTTCGAGCAGAAGTGGGGCTTCAAGGACAACGCGGACGTGACGCGGCGAATTTACCCGGTGCTGGCCAGCGAACTGTCCCTCAATCCGGGTCTGAGGCAGAATCCGGGGTATTAAACCGGTGGCCGTCCGCCGAACGGATTGAATCGGACGGCATCGGTAAGTACGGGGTATCGGGTAAAAACAGGCAGCGATCACCACCGGCGCGTTAGCGGGGAAAGTAAACCCAGAAGGTGGAACCCGCGCCGGCCTGCCTTTCTGCCTTGATGCGGCCCCCGGCATTCTCCACCATTTTCTTGACCATGTAAAGGCGGGGGTTGAAAACCTATTTTGAGCAACCCGAACGGGTGCGGCAACTGGCCGCATACCCCTACCTTGTCAATACGTCACAATCAATTTAATTTGGGATAAATTACGACTGTTCAGAACGGATATCCAATTCCCAGGTTAATCAGGGCGCGGTATTGGTTGTCGCTTTTGAGGGCCTGACCCAGGGAAAACTTGTGGGCGATGAAACGCTCGCCAACCGGGCGCGACGGATCGTAGACCTTCACACCCGCGTCGAGGCGCAGGATCAGGAAGGAGAAGTCGAAACGGAGGCCAAACCCAGTGCCGATGGCAATTTCCTTAAAAAATCGGTCGGGCTCGAATTCGCCACCCGGTTTGGACTCTTGTTTTTTCAGTGTCCACACGTTGCCCGCGTCCACGAAAAGGGCGCCGTTGACAAAGCTGACCATTTTGAACCGATACTCGACGTTGGCCTCCAGAATGAGGTTGCCGGGCTGCTCGAAGCGGTACAGCGAGTCGCGGTTACCCGCGAAACTTCCCGGCCCCAGGCGACGGGGTTGCCAGGCCCGCGTGCTGTTGCTCCCGCCAATGAAAAAGAATTTTTCGTAGGGTAGCGTTTCCGAAATGCCGTAGGGTACCGCCACGCCGCCGCTGATGCGCATGGCCAGGCTGCTCGTCTTGCCAGTCGGCAGGTAATACCGGAAGTCGGGGTTGATCTTGTAAAAGCTGAAATAACTGATGTTGTTATTGACTTGCAGGTTCCGTACCGCTTGCCGGGGAAACAGGTTGAGCAGCGTACCGCCGGCCTCCAAAAACAGCCGGAAGTACCGCGCCTGCCGGTTCTGTCCCACGACGTTGTCGTTGTAGAGGTAGTAACCGTTGAGGCTGGTAACGAAAGAAGTCCTGAAGCTTTGACTCAACGGGTTGCCTGAATCATCCTGCTGCTTCAGGTAGGTTTCGAAAGAAGGGGATTGTTTGGTGGTATAAATATAATTTACATCAATCACCGAGAGGGTGTAGGACCGTTTGAGGCTGGTCTGCCAACTGTAGGCCATGGCCCCCGTGATGCTGGCCCGGCGGTATTCGGGCCGATCGGTGAGGTTATAGCCGACGCCCACGCGGGTACGGGGGTTGAAAGGGTTGAACCGGAAGCGAAGTGCGCCCGGAAAAAGAATCTGGGGAAACACCAGCGCACTGTTGACGCCCACTTCCAGGCTGGCGTACACGCCGTCGATGCTGGCAAAGCCGGTCTGCCCCTCCACCCCCGCCCGCGCGCTGAGCTCGAACGTCTCCAAACCGCCAAACACGTTGCGCACCCGGAAGGTCACGTTGCCGAACGGTCCCGGTAAGCCCTGCAACACGGTCAGGCC
>JACMKY010000416.1 GCA_014379925.1 Cytophagales bacterium
ATACTGGTAGGAGAGCGAGTTGCTCAGCGAGAAGAAGTCATCGGGCTTCTGCAACTGACGACCCAGGCTCAGCGTGATGCCGCTGATGTTGAAGGAACCCACTCTTTCACGGCCCGTTCCGTAAATTCCGCTGAAAAGGTTCTGCACGGTGTGGCTCAGGCTGACTGAGAAAGCGTTGGGCCGGCGCCCGCCCAGCCAGGGTTCGGTAAACGTGGCCGAATACGTCTGGAATTGCCGGCCACTGGCCTGAAAACGCAGGGCCACGCGTTGGCCGTCGCCCTTGGGTACGGGGCGGTACTTCTGGAAGTCGAACAGGCTCCGCGCGGAAAAGTTGTTGAACACCAGCCCCAGCGTACCCACGAAACCATAGAAACCGCCCCAGCCACCGGAAAGCTCGATCTGATCGCTGGGCTTCTCTTCCACCGTGTATTCAATGTCCACGGTCCCGTCCTGCGGGTTGGGAATCGGGTTGATGCCGATCTTCTCGGCGTCGAAATAGCCCAACTGCGCGATTTCCCGTTGGGTACGGATCAGGGCGGCCCGGCTGAATTTCTGGCCCGGCAAAGTGCGAATCTCGCGCAACACCACGTGGTCGTTGGTTTGGGTGTTGCCCGCGAGGATGATCTTGTTGATGTTGGCCTGTGCGCCTTCGTAGATGCGCATCTCCACGTCAATCGAATCGCCTTCCACGGCCACTTCAACGGGCTCGATGCTGAAAAACAGGTAACCGTTGTCCATGTAGAGCGAGGTAATGTCCTGTTGGGTAGGGCTGAAGTTGAGCCGCTTCTCCAGTTCTTCCAGGTTATACACGTCGCCCTTGGCAATTCCCAGTACTTCGCCCAAGGCATCGGACTTGTACACGTAGTTGCCCGCCCAGGTGATGTTACGGAAATAGTACTTGCGGCCTTCGTCGAGCTTCAACTCCACGTTGATGGTCCGGTCGTCGTACCGGTAGACGGTATCCGACACGATGGCCGCGTCGCGGTATCCCTCGGCGTTGTAGTAGGCCAGGAGTTTCTTCTTGTCTTCCTCGTACTTGGAAGGAATGAACTTGGAAGGCGTAAAAATGTGGCTGAGTTTTCTTTGTTCCTTGTCCATTTCCTTCGTATTCTTCATCTTCCGGCGGAGCTTGCGTTCGGAGAGGGCTTCGCGGCCGATGAACGTCAGGGAGTTAATCTTTACCTTCCGTTTCTTATCCACGTTGATCTTCATCACGATGCTGTTGGAAAGCACCGTATCGGCCACTTGGTTGATGGTGACGGCGGTGTTGAGGAACCCTTTTTCCAGGAAATACTTCTTAACCTGCAACTGGGTATTCTTGACCAGGGCGTCGGTGACTACCCTTCCCCGGATCAGCTTGATTTTTTCGTTTAGTGCATCCACTTCCCCCTTCCGGAGGCCGTCGAAAACGAAGCGCGACAAGCGCGGCCGTTCCTTTACGTTGATGTCGAGGAAAACGGTTTCGCCCTCCACCTTGGTCGCCGATATCTCCACCCCGCCCAGCAGTCCCTGGTCCCACAGCCGCTTGATGGCCCCGCTGATGTCTTCGCCCGGGATGCGGATCTTGTCACCCTTTTTGAGGCCGGAAAGCGAAATCAGTGGGTTGGCATCCAGAAATTTAGCCCCGCTCACGGTAATGTCGCCAATAATGTATTCCTTCGGATTGCTGTAGTCCAGGTCCAAGTCACTGGAACCGCCCGAACGGCCCGCCCCGATTTTCACCTGCGCCTGCCCGAGAACGGAAGCGAAAAGAAGCGCGCAAAACAGGGCAGTAGTTGTTGGTTTCATGGGGAGCATCACGGTTTCATTTGTTCACTAATTTTTCCAAACCTTCTTTCTCGCTTCTGGTAGGCGGCGATGGCCTCGTACAAGTGTTGTTTTCTAAAATCGGGCCAGAGTACTTCGGGTATGTACAATTCGGAATAGGCGATCTGCCAAAGCAAAAAATTACTGATCCGCATTTCCCCGCTGGTCCGGATCAACAATTCCGGGTCCGGAATGGCCCGGGTGTTGAGGTAATGAACAAACGTTTCTTCGTCAATGCCTTCCGGCTGTAGGTGGCCCTCTTGAACGGCTTGGGCGATCTGGCGTACCGCGCTCAGTATTTCCCACCGGCCGCTGTAGTTGAGCGCCAGGATTAGTGTAAGCCCGTTGTTATGCTGGGTATTTTCGATGGCTTCGTTCAGTTCCCGCCGACACACCGGGGGCAGGTTCTGCGTATCGCCGATGGTGGCCAGCCGTACGTTGTTTTTGGTCAGCGTTTGGGTCTCGGAACGGATGGTGGAAACCAGCAACTGCATCAGGGCATCCACCTCTTCCTTGGGTCTTGACCAGTTCTCGGTCGAAAAGGCGTAGAGCGTCAGGTACTTGATCCCCAGTTCGGCGCACGCCTCCGTAGTATCCTTCACCGCCTGGATGGCATTCCGGTGGCCAAATATCCGCGCGGCACCCTTCTTTTTCGCCCACCGTCCGTTGCCGTCCATGATAACGGCAATGTGCTGGGGCAAATTGCCCGGATCAATGTCTTCTTTCGTTCCCACGCGACCAATGTACAGCACAACAAACGCAAATTACTAAAACTTGGCCGCTATTTCAAAAGGTGGGGATTGGATCAGTAGAAGTCGGGGCAGTGCACCTGGTAGAAGGTATAGCTGATCATCAGGCCCGTGTAGAAGTACATGTCTTTCGAGGCGGGGTTGCCATTCCGCAGCGGATTGCTGGTCAGCGGTCCCCCCAGGTCATCGAGGTAATCGGTGAAGGTTTTCCGGGCTCCAAACTCCAGCCCCAGGTTCCAGTTTCCTCCCAGCACGACTTTGGCTCCCGCCCCGAAGGGAACCGTCACTTGCGTCAGGCGATACGAAGGAGAACCGTTCTCTTCGGGACGGAAATTCAACAACGCCAGACCCGCAAACAGGTAGGGCGTCCAAACCTGACGGGAACGGTCGTTGCGGAAGTTGAGGAAATTGTATTCGAACTGGGGCGAAAGCTCGGTGAGTCGCGTGTGGAAACTGCGGTTCCTGGCCCGTTGGAAGGGATCGCCAGACACCCGGTCTTCAGCGAAAATGTTGCCGAGCAGCAGGTTTGCTTTCAAAGAAACCGCCCGCCCCGCGTTGTAGCGCACGAACAGGTTGCCACCCAACCGCGAAAACCGGGGCTTCAGGGTGGTTGCCACGTCACCCTTGTAGTTCATTGCGCCCAAACCACCCCCGATTTCCCACTGCTGGGCCTCCGAACGGACGGCAGGGAGGGTCAAGGCAAAAAGGGTAGCTAAAAAGAGGGTGGATCTACGGTTATAAAGGCTGGGTAGGTTGGTCAAGGCAGTGAGGAGTTAGAATCGGGAAATGGTGGGCATTACGGTCAGCGGGATCGGCGGCCAGTGGGTACCAGGATGTAGTTAAAGTGAAAGCCCGTAATGATGTACGAATCCTTCTCACTGGGTTTCCCCCGTTGGTCTCCCCGCTGCCCGTACCCGTTGAGTGGTCGGAAAGGACTGTCGTTGGAATCTTCGTTGAGGAACTCCCGCATTCCCGGCTCCCGGCTTTCCTTGGCGTAGGCAGCAATGTTCTCTTCCACCCGGTACGCCATCTTATACGCCAACGAGTTAAACCCGCCCAGCTCTTCCGGTGAGGCGTAATCGCCGCTCACGTCATCCAGGTAATCGGTGAACGTATACCGGAAACTCAACTCGAACGCTACGTCTACCCGTCGGTTAACCCGATACCGAATGCCCAATCCAGCTGGTATGACGATTTGAACCGGAGAGTACGGCTTCCGGTAGCCGGACCGGCCTTGCCCCTCCGTACCGAGTGGTCGCAGCTTCACCCACCGGTTCCCGTCGGTCACGGGAACTTTGGCCCTCGGGTTGTGAACGATGACGCCGAAACCGGCGAAGGCGTAGGGAATCAGCCCGGGTCGTTTCAGAAAGTTCTGTTTGTTTTTGTAGAGGTCCACCACGGCGGTGGCGTCCAATTCTTTGATGTCGTTCCTGAAGTGCAGGTTCCGGACAAACCGGTAGCGGGCGTTTTTATCGGAGGTATTGGCGTTGAAGTCATCGCCCTGCAGGCGGCTCCACATGATTGCTCCCCTCACGCTCAGCCGGGGGCGGAGGCGGCGCATCACGAACACGGAAAGATTCAGGCGGGTGAACCGCAAATCGGTGCTCAGCAACGATGAGGAAGGGGCAATATCCCCGAAATAATTCGCCGCGTTGAGGCTGGCCCCAACGGTGACGTATTGTCTCTTGGCGTAGTACGCGCTGGCGAGGCTGTATTTGCTGGTGGGAGTGACTTTTCTTCTTCTCTGGGCGCTTGCGGTAGACAGGGAAAAACCAATGGCGATCAATACCAGTAGTGCCGTGGATCTTTTCATAATTGAAGAAAAAGCCGTTGGTTAACCCGCTCCCGGTCGGCCGACGGGCAAGGCGTGACTGCTATCCGGGTAATAAGCTATATAACAGCTTATAACGCTTCGCAAAGATAAGGAGTGATATACTAAATAAAAAAGGGAAGTAATATTATACCGGCTTATCGCCTCGGAAATCGACCCCAGCGGAATTGTGGCTGGTAGAGACCCTCCCCACGCCCCCAATCTCAATTTCGACGGTCCACCCCCCAGTTCAACTTGCTGCGTAAGGTATCCAGGAAATTGTCCCCGTTTAGCTTCACCAGGCGCGTTTTGAACTGTTCCTTTTTGACGGCTAGCTGGATGGTTTGATCCACTACTTTGGAACGGGAATCCAGGGAAATGAGGTAATTCTTGCCCCGGCCCTCAATCTCGAAAGAGATGATGCTGGTGTCGGAAACCACCAAGGGGCGGACGTTCAGGTTGTGGGGGCTGATGGGAGCGATGATGAAATTGCTGGATTGCGGTAGCACCACCGGCCCGCCGCAGCTCAGCGAGTAGCCCGTGGAACCAGTGGGCGTGGATACGATCAGCCCGTCGGCCCAGTAAGAGTTGAGGTATTCGCCGTCGATGTACGTGTGCACCACGATCATGGAAGACGTGTCGCGCTTGGTGATGGTAAACTCGTTGAGACCGAAATTGAGTCCTCCAAACACATCCTGGTCCGATTCCAGACTAATGAGCGAGCGGTCGTCGAAGGTATAATACCCGCTGAAGAGGCTATGAATGGCGGCTTTGGCCTGCGGGGGTGAAATAGTAGCCAGGAAGCCCAGCCGTCCGGTATTGATGCCGACAATGGGTATTTCGCGCGCGCCCACGCCGGTAACTGTTTCCAGCAGCGTACCGTCGCCGCCCAGGCTGAAAAAGAAGTTGGCGTCGAAAATCTCGCGGGGATGCCGGTAGGTGGCGGACGGTTTTCTGAGGATGCCCGCCTCGTCCAACACGGCGTTGAAAGGCTCCGAAATTTGCATTTCCACCCCGCGGTTGGCCATCTCATCAAACATCTCCTGGACGAAAGGTTTGGTCGGTTCCTTGAAATTCTTCCCGTGGATGGCGATTTTCATGGCAGTTGATGCTTCCCAACGGCTGGCAGTTGTTTCGTTGGGCAAGTCTGGTGCCTAAATGTTCAGGTATTTCAGCAGCAGGTCCAGGCGCTCCTTGTCGTTGTTCTCCACTTCCACGTTTTGGAACTGGGCCACCACGTGGTAGTCGAAACGTTCGAGGGTTGCCACGATGCGCGAGATGTCGTTGCGGTTGAGCTTGAGGGTGAGTCGGATTTTCGCCCGATTGTCACCGTCCGGGGAGGCGTGGCTGCTCAGGATCCGGGCATCGTTTGCCTCAACCAAGCGGCTGATCTCCGCCAGGGAATACTCCCGTTCGTCCATGAGCAGCACCAGAATGCCGCCCGGCTCCTGCATTCCCGCCGACTGCGCAAACGCCAGCAGCGCATCGTTGACGGTGACGGCGCCAATGAACTTCCTTTCCTCGTTCACCACCGGTACCACCTGAACCTGGTGATCGAGGGCTACCTTCAGTACCTCGTAGAAATGCTGGTGCCGGTTGGCAAACACGTCTTCCCCCACCAGCGGGAGATCCGCAATCCGGGTATTGGAATCGCTGGACTGGAAAATCGCCTCCTCACTCACCATCCCTTCGTACTCCTGGTTTTTCACCACCGGGAACTGACTGACGCGAAATTCTTCCATCCAGCGACGAGCCACTTCCACCGTATCAGTGGTCTTGAGCGGTGGCAGCATTTGGTTAATCAGTTCCTCGGCGGTCATAACGGAAGGTGGCTACGGAGCACAAGTAAACATACGATTTTTTTGAGAGTCCAGCCTTCCGACTTGCCCAACGAAATAGTTCGCGATGGGAATGGTAAGACTCACCTACGGTGTTCCTCAATAATTGTGCTAGGGTTCCTTCTTACTTCCACGCGGGTTCCTTCGCGGTCAGAAACCACCGGAGCAGCCGATTGAATTTTTCGGGATGTTCCATCATCGGGGCGTGGCCGCACCGGTCCAGGAAGTGCAATTCGGAACTGGGCAGCAACCGGTTGAATTCGTGGGCGACCGTCGGCGGGGTAATGGTGTCGTTCAAGCCCCAAACCAGCAACGTCGAAACGTCTATCTTCGGAATTTCACTGGCCATGTTGTGCCGTTGGGCCGATTTGGCGAGGGCCACGATTCGGAGGCACTTGGGAATGCTTTTGGTAATCTCGAAAACCTCCTCCACCAGCTCTCCACGGGCCGTGGCCGGGTCGTAAAAGGTATGGGCCACCCGCTCCCGGATGTAATCGTAGCTGCCCCGCTTGGGAAAGGAACCACCCATCGAATTTTCGAACAAGCCCGAACTGCCCGTCAGCACCAATTTCTTCACGTTGGGTTTGTTCTGTAAGGTATAGATCAGGGCCACGTGCCCGCCCAGAGAATTGCCCAGCAAGGTCAGGTCGGTCAGCGACTTGAACGCCACGAAATCTTCGATGAACGCCACCAGCCCCTCCAGTCCGGCCGATTTGACGGGCATCTCGTAGATGGGCATGACCGGAATCACCACGCGGTAGTTGCCGGAAAATCCTTCAATGACCCTTTCCCAGTTGCTCAACGCGCCGAAGAGGCCGTGCAGCAGCAGCAGCACCTCCCCTTCTCCCTCGTCCACGTACACAAAATCGCCTTCGTGTTTTGCCGAAAATTTCATTTTTAACGGACAATTGCCTGATTAAGTCCCCAGACGGCAACGCGAGGTACGGCGCGCAATGAATTGTTCCGGATTTTTCCGCTGGTTAACGGGTTCATCCAGCCGCAAAATAAGGAATTTTGGGAAACTCTAACCGGTGCTGCCGGATTCAGTGCTTACTCCTCGAGAAATCCGGTGTACCAAAACCTTCCGTGGATGACCTGGCCCTCCTTCCAACGCTGAACGGAGACTTCGTTCAGCCGCCGCTTTCTACCGAAATCCTTGTACCGGAAAGAGCGCGTACATTCGGCCACGCGACCCAGGTTCTGCATCTCGTCCCGCAGGCAGCGTACTTTCCCCACGCGTGGCGCTTGGTCGTGGTGGCTCCGTGGTAGAACCCATCGATCGCCCGGAGGTTCTCCCCTTGGATCACCAAGCGGTGCAACGCGGTCACCCGATAAACCCATCCCATTCACGCCTCATTGGTCATTCGCCCTCCTTCATTCCTTCGGGTGTTTCAAGTGAAAGTCGGTGGCTTCCTGGTAGGCCTTGGCTACCGTCAGCAGGGTGGCTTCCCCGAAGAGTTGGCCCATGAAGGTGATGCTGGTGGGCGTGCCTTCGGGACGGAACCCGTTGGGTAGCACCACGCACGGATGCCCGGTAAGGTTGGTCACCATCAGGTTGCGGTTGCCGAAGGAAGGGGAAATGTACACGTCGATGTCCTTCAGTTTCTCGGCCATTGCCTCGATCAGGCGGGTACGGTGGCGGTTGGCCTGGATGTATTCCACCGCCGGGATGAAGCGCGCCGCCCGGAACGTGTTGGGCCAGTCGTTCTTGCCCTGTCGGGTCATCAAGTCGTCGCCGTTGGAGCGGGTAAGCTCGTCGAAAGCCGCCGCCGATTCTACGTCGATGATGAAACTCAGGTCCCGGGACGGAAGGTCAGGCAGTTCCAACGGGATCAGTTCCACGCCCAGTTCCCGGAGCTTTTGCAGGGTAGCCTGGTCAAAGGCTTGGGTGGGGTAGTCGCGCTCGAAGTCGTTCTTCAGGTACCCCACCCGGATGCCCGTCAGCTTCCGGGTACCGTCGTAGTTGAAGGGAGCGTCCCGGACGGAGGGATCCTTGCCGTCGGGGCCGATCAAGGCGTCGAACACGATGGCACAGTCTTCCACGCGGCGGCAAATCGGCCCGATCTTGTCCATCGACCACGTCAGGGCCATGCCCCCGGTCCGGCTCACCCGCCCGAAGGTGGGACGCAAACCCGTGGTGCCGCACACCGAAGAAGGCGAGACGATCGAGCCCAGCGTTTCGGTGCCGATGGCAAAAGGCACCAGTCCCGCCGCCACCGCCGAGGCCGACCCCGCCGAGGAGCCACTCGACCCCCGGGCCGGGTCCCAGGGATTGCGGGTCATACCGCCGAACCACACGTCGCCCATGGCCAGGGCTCCGAGCGTAAGTTTAGCCACCAGCACGGCCCCGGCCGCTTCCAATTTCTGGATCACCGTGGCGTCCGCGTCAATAATTTGGTCCCGGTAGGGGCCCGCTCCCCACGTCGTTTTGTAGCCCTTGGTGGCCAGCAGGTCTTTGGCGCCGTAGGGAATACCGTGGAGCGGACCCCGGTATTTGCCCGCCTTGATTTCCTGGTCGGCCCGTTGCGCTTGTTGGAGGGCTAGTTCTTCGGTGAGGGTAATGGTGCACTGCAGCCGCGGTCCGTGGGTCTTCAGCCGCTCCAGAAAGAAACGAGTTAATTCCACCGAAGAAAGTTGCCGCGTGCGGACCAGGTAGGCCAACTGATTGACCGAGTAAAAAGCCAAGTCGGCCCGGCTGGCAGGCAACGTCACTTTTCCTGGCTGGACGGCGGTCTTGAAAGGTTTGCGTTCCTTCTCGAACTGGAAACCAACGGGCAATGGGTTGAACACCAGGGCCGGCACTACGTCGTTGGTCAGGGGAATGGCGCGGAGCTTACCGTAGGCAACCCGCTGCTCTTCCAGGCTGCTTAGCATGGAATCCGTTTCGGATGGCGTGAACTCGAGTCCGATCAGTTTCTGGGCTTGCCCAATGGCGGCCGCGGTGATCGAGGGCGTTTCCGGCCGGTTCAGAAAGGCACCCAGTCCGAAGCTCATCAGGCAACAAAACAACAAGAAGGCAAGTGGGTAGCGGTTGATTTTCATTCGGTTTAGGCGGGTTTAGCAAACAGGTGAACGGAGATTTTATGTCGGGCCGAACGTCTCCGTCTGCCTTTGAAGTAGCAACGTCGCGGGCAATCAAGTATGTTCGGCCTGCCTTGCGCAAATAACCTAATTTCCGATGGCATCCCGGTATGCCGAGAAAAAAAGAAACGCCCCCAGGGTATATTCGGCGGCAGAAGTGAAGTGGTTCCCGCCTTTAATCGGCCGGAGTTGCACCTGCGTGGCTCCGCGGGCCAACATTGCTTCGTAGGCGTCCTGGGAGTTGAAAAAAGGCACGTAGTCGTCGGCCGTACCGTGAAAAAGGGCGACGGGTGCTTTGGGTTTCCAGTCGTAGACGTCGTTGTCGCGGAAGGCCACTAGCATCCGGGTGTCCGTTCCGTTCAGGATGCCGGTGCGAAAGGCAGCCGTGAACAACTGCTTCGGAAGCGGGTTGATTTCGTCAAACAAATTTGCCTGAATCCGGGCGGCCCACGGTTCGTTGAAATAACGGGAAAGTGGGCGGTTGAGGGCGTATACCTGGTTGTAGGTACCCAGCACCCACACGTACGTGTTGATGAAGTTCAGTTTTTGATCCGAATTCATGATGTACCTGGCGAAGGCAGTCTTGTGATACGCGCCTGCCCCGGGCGCACTGGCCGTCACGGTGAATTCGTCGGCGTGCTTCTCTTCGATGAGCTTGTGCAAGGCCATCGTGGCAAAACCGCCTTCCGAATAGCCCAACAAGAAATTCCGGTCGTTCAACCCTATCTTTTCCCGGGCGCAAAATTCCCGGGCCGCCCGCAGCATGTCCAGGGAAGCCGAAGCCAGCGTGGGCGCGTGTTCGTAGGGATGAGGCAATGCCTTGGAAGCCCCGTAGCCGAGGTAGTCGGGTGCCGTTACCAGGTATCCGTTCGAAGCCAGTACCGAAACCGCGGACCAAATCTCGCTTCCCGGGCGGTAGTACGAAGGCGCCCGCTGCTCATCGCTCCGGCGGATGGTGCCGTGCTGATAGCTCAGCAGTGGCAACGGTTTGTCGGCAACGGGTACCAGCAGGGCCCCCGAAGCCGTTACCTTTTCGCCGCCCACCCCCGTGGTTTGGTACGTGAGCCGGTACACTTTAATATTGTACTGGGCCAATGCCCTGACTCCCGGCACCGCGGAAGCCCGGTCGGCCAAAGCGGCCCGGTCAAACTGTCCGATCAGGGTGCTGCCAATCAGGTGACGGGCTTTGGCAGGCGATTCTTTCTCCTTCCCGGAGGACGATTCTTCTCTCTTTTGAAAAAGCGGTGCATTGCCCCTCTGAGAACCGGCCAACGAGGGTAACAGCAAAAGCAAGCACCCGACCAAGTTGGCCAACAAATGGGGATCGAACAATTTTTTTAGGTATTGCACAGCCGGTGTTGGGGGTGAAATGACGGGATAAAACGTGAGAACCCCTCTTTTCGTACACCCGACGATTCCAACAATCGAAACTTGGCGGCGGTTTTCCCGGGAATGAATTCATGGACTGGCCTGGGTATCAAACCCGCCGGAGAGGTCGGAGAACACCCGTGAAACTGGCTACTGGACGGAACGGTTTAGCGTCTACAAAGATTGTTCGTAAAAAAGGCGTTATGCCCTGCCATGGACCTCCCTCTTTTGATTCAACTGGAGCAAATCGGCTCCCCCGAAACCGGCTACCTGACGGTAGCGCAGTACGGAGAATATCTCCCTTTCGAGATCAAACGGGTGTTCTGGAACTACGCCGTACCCAACGGTACGGAGCGCGGCAACCACGCTTACCGCCGCACCCGGCAACTACTGGTGGTGTTAAACGGAAAAGCCCGGGTCACGCTCGAATCGCCCGACGGCCAGCAGTCCGTCCACGCGCTTTCCCTTCCGCACGAAGGGCTGTACGTGCCGGCCCTTTACTGGCGTCGGGTGGAGTTTTTCGAAGGGGCCATTCTGGCCGTTTTCTCCTCCCACGCTTTTGACCCGGCTGATTCCCTGCGCGATTACGAGGCGTTCCGGGCAATGGGCTAACGGCGGACTCGTTGGTTATGGGTGTTTGCCGGCCGCAGGCCGGGATCGGTCTTCGACCAACGGCTCAATACGGGGCAAAAGCCTGCCAGTGCTGGTTACGGGAAAGGTAAACCGGATTAATTCGGTACCGGTCGTAGCGGGTGAGGCGGTTGTCGCGAATAACGGAACGGAGCCGTCGGGTGTAGGTGTGGCCCAGTTCGGAATAGGCGCTCAGCTGCGGCAGCAACGCGTAGGGATTGTCGTTCTCGAAACGAATATTGCGAAAATCCCGGTAAGCCGCTACCCGCCCCAGGGTCTCGTAGTAATGTTCGACGGAGAGGGAAAGGTTGCGGTAACGCCGGAGAAATACCTTGCGCCCCCCCCGCCGGGCCGACGTCTCGATCCGTTCCTCATCGGCCCGCAATGACCACACGCCAAATACGTTGTTGGCTTCCGCGAAGCAATTCGACGTACCCCAACCACTTTCCAGGGCCGCCTGGGCCAGCACCAGGCTCACGGGGTGCGGCTTGACTTTCCGGGCCAGTTGACGGATATTTTTGGCCCGGTAGCGCGTCAGTTCCTCGGCGATGAACAAGCTGTCTTCCCGCGTCCAGGCTTTCTTCCGGCGTTGTTTTCCGGCCAAATCGCGGATCCGGGCTTGTTTCTGCTCTAGGTTGAATTTTACCACCAGGATGGCCGGCAACATGAGGTCGATGAATTTTTGCTTTTGTTCGGCGGTCGGTAGGTAGCCGAGGGAAACGGCGTTGGTGTACAAGACGGGATCAACCAGCAATGAGGTCAGCGGTCGGATTTCGCTTGCCGAGCGAAGGGGCTGGTATTCAACCGCCACCTGGTTCATTCGGTACTTCTCCCGGCATCCGGCCGTGAACATGAGCAGCCCTGCGGCGTACCCCAAGGCGAGAAAGCGGGTTCTGTGGGTCATTGGGCTGGACAAACCCGGTTCGGAAAATGGGCTCCGGTCGGTCTCTGGGTTGATCCTATTTTCCCGGGTCTAGGTAAGCATCTGCTGCGGATCGTGAATGAAAGAAATACGGGCAATTGGCGCTTATCAACCACGCCGGGCAACAAAAAAGCGCAGGTCCCGAAAGACCTGCGCTTTTTTGTTGTCCGATGAAACCCAATCAACGCACGGCTTGCCGTATCGTTGCCCCGTCGGTGTAGACCTCGAAGGCCGCGGCCTTGGCAAACGATTTGCTCAGGTCGTACACGCGGCTGAAATTCTGATTCGCTTGAATCCGATCCTCGTAAATCAATTCGTTCCGGTCATTGTAAATGCTCACCAAAACCGGAGCCGTTTGCTTGCGTTGTACTTTCAACGCGAATTTTCCGGTTTCTTCCAGGGCGGCCACGCTCACCTTCAGTCCCGCTTTGGCGATTGGGGTGGCTGGCACGTACTGCACCGTACGCTGTTGCTTTCCTTCCACGCCTACTATCTCGAACCGGTATTCACCGCTGGCCAATCCGTTAAAATCGTAGTGCTTGGTGAACGTTTTGGCTTTTCCGATGAAATCAGTGTACAGGCGGCTGCCCTGGGCGTCGTAAAGATGCACCTTTACCGTTCCTTCCAGTTCGGAAGAGTAGGTCAACTTGTAAACGGCTTCCCGCTGAGTAGTCGTTACCTCGATCCCGGCGTCCGTC
>JACMKY010000417.1 GCA_014379925.1 Cytophagales bacterium
CTACCACGGTGATGTTGTAGGCGTTGCTGCCCTGGTGCAATTCCGAGTAGGGAAAGTAGATGATGTAGCCACTCGGGGTGGTCCAATAAGCATCATCCTCATCCGTGGTCCGGGCGCGCGGGTTCGATCGGTCCGCCGCTTCCCGGAAACGCCTGGCAAACAGGTTATCCTCGAAATTCGCTCCGGCCTTTTTTCTCAACTCCCGGAACTTGGCGGTTTGGTAGACGGGACTGCTCTCAGGATGCAGCAGGTCGGAAAGCAACACGCGTTCATCCTCGTAATAGCCGGTGGCAATGGCTGCGTTCACTTCCGCCCTCACGGCCGGGTCCTGGTAGATTTTTCTCAGAATCACCGAAATCTCCGTGATCCTGGCTTTTACGGTTTCTTCGTCAATGGCTGCCCCTTGTGGGTTGTCGACGGCCGGGGTTACGGCTTCCTGCTCTTTGCTACAGGAGAGCAGGGTGGAAAAGAGAACGCCGACGAGCATGGCCCGGTGAAGGGCGCGGGTAACTGTTTTGATGGTGGATTTGGTTTGGGGTACGCATTGGTTGAGAAAGAAAATGCTCGTCTGAATGACTCCCGCCTCCGTCTACCCGACCATCCCTAACCCAACTCCTGCCCTGCCCGGGTAACCCATTTCCAACGATTTACCCACCTCCGCCAAGAACCGTGGTTACTGCTTCAGTCCTTTTCCCGTGTGCTTCGGAACCTCACCCCAGAGACTCGAGCGAAATAATGAAAAAGATCGAAAAGAAACTACGAAAAATTTGAGAACTGCCCGAAATAATTGGCAACCCGTTGGTCACCCGAAAACCAAACGATTCCGGCCCCGTAGGCTACAATATTCGTCCGGCCCAATCGTCACCCGCAGTAGGGCAAGGCCCGTTCCGCTGCAACGGAGGCTGCCCTCCTCAAACAAACCACCCCAATTCGGGTTCAACCTTACGCATGGCAAAAAGACGGGAACGCTTCGGGGCCGAAACCGAAGCGGCGGACAAGAAAAAAGTGACCCGGGAAGGGCTGAAAGAAACCCTCAAGATTTTTGAGTTCGTGCTGCCCTACCGGGGTACGTTCGCGCTCGGGCTGGTGATGCTGGTGCTCTCCACCGGCACTTCGCTGGGCCTGCTGTGGCTCTTCGGCGAAATCGTGGACGCGGCGCAGGGCAAATCCTCCTTCACCATCAACCAGGTGACCCTGGCCATCGTCGCCATCCTGGTGTTGCAGGCGGTTTTCTCCTTCTTCCGGGTGTACCTGTTCTCCCGCGTCAGCGAGCGGGCCATGGTCGACGTGCGCACGGCCACCTACCGCAAGATCATCACGCTGCCAATCTTCTTCTTCGAGCAACGCCGGGTGGGGGAACTCACCAGCCGCCTCACCTCCGACATTTCGCAGTTGCAGGACGTGCTGTCGCTCACGCTGGCGGAATTTATCCGGCAGGTGGCCACGCTGACGGTGGGCATTGCCGTTATCCTCTTCATTTCCCCCAAGCTGACGGTATTTATGCTGGCCACCTTTCCGGTTCTGATCGTGGCCGCCATGGTGTTCGGGCGTTTCATCCGCACGCTTTCCAAGAAAGCCCAGGATGCGCTGGCCAACGCCAACGTGGTGGTCGAGGAAACCCTCCAATCCATCAACATCGTGAAAGCCTTCACCAACGAACGGTTCGAGGTGGGTCGCTACTCTTCCGCCCTGCAAGCGGTGATTGACAACGCGCTGCGGGCCGCCCGGTTCCGGGGGATTTTCGTTTCCTTCATCATTTTCGCCCTCTTCGGGGGGATACTGGGCGTGCTGTGGTTCGGGGCCGGTTTGGTGGCGCAGGGGGAGATGAGCATCGGCGAACTGACCCGCTTCGTGTTGTTTACCGGGTTCATCGGCGGGGCCGTGGGAGGCATGGGCGATCTGTACGCGCAGATTCAACGCACCATCGGCGCTTCCGAACGCATCCGGGAAATCCTCCAGGAACCTTCGGAAGTGGAAGTGCAGGGCGAGCCCCAGCCCATTCCCCGCATCGCCGGCGACATTGCCTTCCACCAGGTGCGGTTTGCCTACCCGTCGCGCCCGGACGTGGAGGTGCTGAAAGGCGTGTCACTGAACGTGCCGGCCGGCCGGAAAATCGCGTTGGTGGGCTACAGCGGGGCGGGCAAATCCACCATTGTGCAGTTACTGATGCGCTACCACCGGCCCGACACGGGCGAGATCCTGATCGACAACCAGCCCATTGAAAGCTTCAACCTGACCGGCCTCCGGCAAAACATCGGGGTGGTGCCGCAGGAAGTGATTTTGTTCGGGGGAACCATCGCCGAGAATATTGCCTACGGCAAACCGGGCGCGGGCGAAGCCGAAATCCGGGAGGCCGCCCGCAAGGCCAACGCGCTGGACTTCATCCTTTCCTTTCCCGACGGCTTCCAAACCATCGTGGGCGAACGGGGTGTAAAACTGTCGGGCGGGCAGCGGCAGCGCATCGCCATCGCCCGCGCCATCCTCAAAGACCCCGCCATCCTCATCCTCGACGAAGCCACCTCCTCGCTCGACGCCGAATCGGAGAAGCTGGTGCAGGAAGCCCTGGACGAATTGATGCAGCACCGCACCACCATCATCATCGCCCACCGCCTGGCCACCATCCGCAAGGTGGATACCATTTACGTGATCAACGAGGGGCGCATCCTCGAATCGGGCACCCACGAAGAACTCGCGGAGATGGAAGACGGACTCTACAGCAGCCTGATTAAACTCCAGTTCGAAGTGGAGCGGAGTTAGCCTGACTGAAGAGAAGGTTTGAAGTAGGAGGTAAGAAGTAGGAAATACGAGGCAAGAAGTGCGACAAGAAACGATCCTCATTACATCTTACTTCCTACTTCTTACTTCCTGTTTCGATTCGCGGTCACTTCCGGCCGGTGCTGCCGTAGCCGCCCGCGCCGCGTTCGGTTTCCCCCAGGATCTCCACTGCTTCCCAACTGATTTTCTCGTAGCGGGCAACTACCAGCTGGGCGATGCGTTCGCCATCCTCCACCGTGAAGTCCTGGTTGGAGAGGTTGACGAGCAACACCTGAATCACGCCCCGGTAGTCGGCGTCGATGGTGCCGGGCGAATTAACGATGCCAATGCCGTGCCGGTAGGCCAGTCCGCTCCGGGGGCGGATCTGCGCCTCGAACCCCTTGGGCAGTTCGATGGAGAGTCCGGTGGAAACCAGTTGGCGTTCGAGCGGTTTGAGCACCACCGGTGCCCCCAGGTCGGCGCGCAGGTCCATCCCCGCCGCGTCTTCCGTCTGGTAGGAAGGCAAGGCGTGCCGGGAGCGGTTGATGATTTTGATGGAAGTCATTGGGCCAGCGGATTGCGGACTGTGAAGCAGGCGTGAGTCACCATTCGTCGGTCAAAAGAGGCGTGGATCAATCCGCCCGGATGAGTGGCCCGGGCTTTTTTCTTTCCAGCAAATAAATACCCACCCCAAACAGCCCGCACAGCAGCAGGTGAAAGGCCGAGGCAACGAACGGATTGTCGAAGGCGAGTTGATTGGCCAACCCGATGAGGAGGGCGGCTCCGCCCACGTAACCCGCGGCGGATTTCAAGTTATAGGGCACGGGATAGTGCTGCTGGCCCAGCCCGTAGCAGAGCGCCATCATCACGAAGCAAGAGAGCGCGAAGGTGACGGCGCACCCCAGATAGCCCATCACCGGAATGAGCAGCCCGTTGCCCACGACCGCTACCACCGCCCCCGTCGCCGTAATCAGCGTTCCGTAGCCGGTTTTGTCGCTCAGCTTGAACCACACCGACAGGTTGTAATAAACTCCCAGGAACAAATTACCCAGCAGCAGCAGCGGTACCACGCCCAACCCCTCCCAGTAGATTTCCCGCCGCAAAAAAACTTGCTTCAAAATGTCCAGGTTCACGCTCACGCCCAGCCAGATCACGGTGCAGGCGATGACAAACCACTTCATGACGTTGGCGAAGGTAGCGGGCGCATTCTTGTCTTCGGCGCGGGAAAAGAAGAACGGTTCGGCGGCGTAGCGGAAAGCCTGGATCACCAGGCTCATGAAAATGGACAACTTGTAGCAGTTGCCGTAAATGCCCAATGCCTCTTCGGAAGTGCGGCCCGGATAAAATCCCGTCGGCAGCCATTCTTGCAGCATCGCCCGGTCGATCATCAGATTGACGGTGCCGGCCAGCCCCATAATCAGGATGGGATAGCCGTATGCCCACATCGGCCGGAGTAAATGCCAGTCAAAACGGAAGCGAAAGTCGGCGAACTGCTTCCGGAGCAGGGGAAAGAAAGCGGCGTTGGCAATCAGGTTGGCCAGGAAAATGTAGCCGACCCCCAGCGTGGGGGAGTAGATCGCGTCAACGAACGGTTTCCAGGCTACCCCGAATTCTCCCTCGTACACGTTGCGGCAGAAGTAGAGGAAGAAGACGTTGAGCAGCACGTTCAGCCCGATGTTGATCACGCGGGCGGTGGCAAACTGCCGGGCCTTTTTTTCCAGCCGCAACCGCGCGAACGGGATCGCCACGACCGCATCAATGGCCACAATGATCGCCAGCCAGCGCACGAAAAGTCCCTTGCCGGGGTAGTCCAGCCAGGCAGCCACGTCGGACGAAAACAGCACCAGCGTACCCGAGAGGAGCAGGCTGCTCACCACGACGGAGGTGAGGGCGAGGTCGTAGTGGATTCGGGCCTCCTTCCCGCCTCCGCCGCCGTTTTTGGCAGCGAAGCGGAAAAAAGCGGTTTCCATTCCGTAGGTGTACAGCACGTTCAGCAGCGCCACGTAGGCAAACAATTTGACCGTGACGGCCAGTTCTCCCGGCAGAAAAATGGCCGTGTGCAAGGGCACCAGTGCGTAGTTGAGCACCCGACCCAGGATGCTGCTCACGCCGTACAGGGCCGTTTCGCCCGCCAATTTCTTGATGACGCTCACGTTGGGTTACAGGTTATGGGTTGGAATGGGTTGCAGGTTCAAAAACTTGTAACGGGTAACCTGCAACTTGTAACCCCTTTACTTTCCCACGAAATTCGGTTTTCTGCGCTCCAGGAAGGCTTTCGTGCCCTCTTTAAAATCCTCCGACTTGCAGCAGATACTGAACGAGTTGGCTTCGGTGTAGTAGCCGTTTTCTTCTTCGTTAAACACGGCGTTGATGCAGTTAATCGACATCTCCACCGCCAGCGGGGCTTTGGCGATGATCTTCCGCAGGATCTCCTCAGCCTTGGCCCTCAGTTCGGGCAGGTCCTTGACCACGTGGTTGACCAGGCCCAGCCGGTGCGCTTCCGTTGCCGTGATCGGCTCGCCCGTCAGGATGAGTTCGAACGCCTTGCCTTTTCCCACCAGTTGGGTGAGCCGTTGCGTACCGCCGTAGCCCGGTATCAGCCCCAGGTTCACCTCCGGCTGGCCCAGCCGGGCGCTTTCCACCGCCACGCGGAGGTGGCAAGCCATGGCCAGTTCGCAGCCGCCACCCAGCGCGTAGCCGTTGATGGCGGCCAGCGTGGGCTTGGGACAGTTCTCGAACATGGCGAAGAGCTCCTGCCCCCGCTCGGCGAACTTGCGGCTGTTTACCTGGGTGAGGTCGGCAAATTCGGCAATGTCGGCGCCGGCCACGAAGGCTTTGTCGCCTTCCCCCGTCACGATCAGGCCCTTGATGGCCGGGTCGTCGTAGACCTCCTGAATGGCGGCTTGCAGCTCTTCCAATGTTTTCACGCTCAGGGCGTTCATTTTGGTGGGCCGGGAAATGGTCAGGGTGGCAATGCCTTCCTGCCGGATCAGGGTGATGTTCTGGAATAAGGGCGTCATTTGATCCTGGGTTGGAATACCCAAAGATAAGGGGGAAAAGTTGAAAGGGCTGGGAGGGTTGGAAATGTTGGGAAGGTTGGAAGTGATTGACGTCCGGCGGCGGAATTGGCGATCGACCTGGACAGAGGGAATGCTGGGATGATTGTGGATTACGGGTTGCGCGGTAGTTAACCTTTTCTAACGCCTCTAACCTTTCCAATCCTTTCAACCCTGCCAACGCTTCCAACCCTGCTAACTAAACGTTTGCACTTTGGGCATTAAACTCTACTTTTGTTCTCCTCAACCCTAACC
>JACMKY010000418.1 GCA_014379925.1 Cytophagales bacterium
ATCAGGTATAAGCCCGCGGGCAGTTGGCGGAGCAGGCCGGAGAGGTCAGCTTGCAGCCACTGTGCTTCGTCCCGGAAGGTACGCAGCAGCGCCCCGCTGGCCGAAAATAAGCTCAATTCCACTTCCTGCGCCGGGTCCGGAAACCGGAGGTCGATCTCCCCTTCCGTCGGGTTGGGGGAAACGAACCCACTTGGCCCATTCCCCCGGAAGGCAACGAAAATGGTTTTGCTGTACGCCGTACGGCCGTCTTCGTCCACCTGTTGCAGGCGGTAATAACTGCTCCGGGCCAACTGCGGGTCGTCGAAGTGGTAGGCATTGCGGCCCGCTGATTGCCCGGCGGCCACGAAGCCGATGCGTTCGAAGGCGCGGGCATCCGGCGATTTTTCCACGTAGAATCCCGCGTTGTTCGCTTCCGAGGCCGTGGTCCAGGCCAGCCGGGCCACGGAGCCTTGCGCCCATCCGGTAAACGAAACCAGCGTAACGGGCAAGGGGTTGAATGCGTAATCCCCCAGGGTAAAGACACCGAAAGCGCTCACGAAGGGCGAAGTGACCGTGCCGCCGGTGGCGTTGGGCACCCCTCCCGGGGAAACTTCCGGTTCCGCGTAGGTGTCTATCCACGCGCGCCCGTTCCAGAAGGCAACCGTGAGCAACCCTTCGCTGGCTACCCCGCTGTGCGGCCCCCACGGCAAGGTAACCTTCGCCGCCGATCCGCCGCTCCCAACCACGGTCCAGTATTCAACCGGCGTTACCCGGGACAGGTTGGGTTCGTCCACGGCGTTGGTGTTGCACGGACACGGCGCGGGTGCCGAAGTGGCGTTGGCCTTAAAATATTCGGCGGTGTAGGTGGTGAGGACGTCCGTCCGGGTGGTCAGGCCGACCGGGGCGTAAATGCCGTCTTTTCCCGTGGGCAGCGCGTAGGCGGCGGCGGCGTTGGTGATCCGGGCCACGGGGCCGTTGACGTAACTGCGCGCCGAACCGCCGGTTACCGTGGCCAGGGCCGGCAGCGTGAGCAGGTTCGCCGGGCTGGTGGTAACCAACCCCGTGGTGAGGGCCAGCGTGCCACCAACGACGGCGTTCCCGATGGCCAGCGGCGAGCCCAGGGCAACGGAACCCCTTGCCAACCCGTTGTCGGCCCGGTCCATCGTCAGGCTCCGCAAGAACTGGCTGCCGGCCGTGAACGCCAGCGTACCCAACGCCCCCCGTCCGCCCACCACCACGTCGGACTCCCCGCTGCCCGTCAGGGTACCGCCGTTGCTGACCGCGGTGCCGTTGAGGGTGAGTGTACGGGAGCCGATGGTGAGGCGGCCCGCGTTCAGGGCCAGGGTGCCATTCACGGTTGTACTGCCCGCCAAATCCACCGCCCCGCCGACGTTGGCAATGGTCAGGTTTCGGACGACGGCGGGCATTCCGTTCACTACTTGGTCGGTGGTTCCGTTGAAAATGAAATTATTGTCGTTGGCGGGGCTGAAATTCCGGGCGGTGAAATCGGGCAAGGTGGCCTGCACGCCCCCCGCGTTGGCCGTGGAAAGCGTGGCGTTGGCCCCGAACGTGGCCCCGCCGCCCGTTCCCCCGACCGTAAAAACACCCGCGGTGAGGATAGCACCCGTATCTACCGTCAGGGTAGGCGGGGTATCGTCTCCGATGGTCAGCGCAACGCTCCGGTTGAGCGTGACGCCGGTCGGCGGGGTAGCGTTGGCGATCCGAACGGAAGTGGGATTGCCCAGGTTGGCCGGGAAGCCCGCGTTCTGGACCGAATTCCCCCGGAAGACGTAGTGGACGCGCGGATCAAAGACGTTGGGGCCACCCATGGCCAGGCAACCGGCCACGCCACCGGGGTGTTCGGTGGTGAGCGTGCTGAAGAACGACACCCGGGCCGAACCCCCGGCGCTGAAAATCCGGCTGGCGCCGACGGTGGTGAATTTGCCGTAGGAAGACAAGTCGAACCGGCCGCTGCCCGGGAGCGCCCCTTGGTTGAGGTTGATGTCAATGCTCAGTACGACTCCCGGTCCCGCCAGCGCGTTGCCGCCCGAGTTGCTGACGACCAGGTTGGCGCCGTTGCCGCCGCTGAAATCAATCGTTCCCGATCCGCTGACCCGTTGCGGGGTGGTCGGTGAATTGCCGTTGAGGTTCACCGAAGGAACGCCCGAGCCGGCTTCCGTGGGCCGCTCGGGTCGCCAGGTGCCGTCGACGGTGACGTTGCCGTCGATTTGCAACTGCCCGGTCAGGGAAGGGCTGAAGGTGACGTCCGGGCCGATGACGAAATTGCTTTTGAGGGCTACCGGAAAATTCGGTCCGGTGGTCACGTAGGTGGTGTTTCCGGCCGCGGTTCCCCGACTCAACAGGAGCGTGTTGGGAACGTATCCCGGGTTCAGGGCACCCAGACTGAGTGCGTAGCGCCCGTTGGTGGGGGCACGGAACTCAAAAATTCCCTCCGAAACGCCGAGCGGAGTTTGCTTGAGTTGATCCAGCAGGCCGTCACTGCCGTTGCCGTTGAAGTGGTCGGCCAGGGTATTGTGCACGTAACGTCCCCCGTTGTTGATTTGCAGGGAACCCCGGTTTCCCCCCACCGTTGGTCCGGTCACCTGGAAAGGCAGTCCGCCCGTCGCGCCCGAAGAATTCCGGATAATCCCGCCGTGGTGAATGGTCACGTCCACCGTGTCCGTCAAGTCACCTACCCACAAGGCGTTGGGCAGTCGGGTGTTGGAGGCTGGGATGAGCAGCGTAATGACGACCGCGGGCGGGGCCGGGAAGGCCGGATTGTCCGGACGAACGGTTAACCGGGTAATTTGGTGGGAGGAAGTGTCCGAGAGCGTGACGGTATAACTGCCCGGCCGGTGGGTGTTGTCCAGGATTACCGCGTCGCCTTGTTGGGGTACGCCGTCGGGTTCCCAATTGGCCGCCTCGTCCCAACTGTCCGAATTGGCGCCCCGGTCCCAGCGCTTCTGGGCCAGGCCGTCGGTGCTTTCCAGGAGGAAAACGAGCAGGAAAAAAGTAAAGGGTGTTTTCATGGAAGGGTTGGGGAAAACGCACGCGGGTTGTCGGCGCCGATGGCGGGCAGTGACGGCTTCCCCGAAAAAGCGCTTCGGAGAAACCGTCACTGCCGGAGCCGTTCCCTATTTGGTGTAAATGTAGCGGTTGACGGGGGTCCTCGGCCGCTTGTACCAATCCAGATTCGTGGTTGCCCCACCAGCGGTGAACTCGTCGAATTCCTCGTACGCCTCCGTGATGGGCACGCCTTCCAGGGGCCACCGGAAACCGGTGGCGGTCGGGTCGGCCGTTTCGTCGATGTTCAGCGCCCAGAACGTGTTGGGTACCCGGGCGGTGGGTTTCGACCGGTAGTAAACCACGCCGCCGCCCGCTTCCGGGCCGTAGGTGTTGTCGTCCGCCCCGGGGTTGTCCGGGAGTCCGCCCGTGGGTTTGCCTCCCCCGAACTGGAAGGGCGCTGTCGTAGCGGCGCGCAGGGTGGGTTGCAACCCGACCAGGTGGACTTCCGCGTTTGTTTGGCCGTTGGCCGTGATGAAGGGGTTGAAGGGCGGTACGGCACCGGGAGGCAGGCGTTCTCCCTCGATGGGCGAGTCGCTGGGGTTGGTGGTTCCGATCGACTTAATGCCGGGCCGCATGACCAGCACCAGGTTAACGGGTTCGAACTGGTACTGGGGAGCCGAGGCGTCGTTGCTGATGTTGAGGACCCGGGGACCGTTTCCAGCCGGAAAACCACCCACCGACTTGTAGGAGTTGTCGCTGACGACCAGGGTGTATAACCCTTCCCCGCCCAGTTGCGAAGCAAACGGGGGAACGGGAACCGGGGTGACCCCGTCGTCGGCCGTGGCGTAGAAGCGCTGCACCGCGTTTTCGGGAAAAGGAAACTGGATGGCGAATCCGTTGGCGTACGCCCCACCCAGGGCCATGAACTGGATCCGTACCTTGATCTGCTGGATGTCGCCGTCCTTGGCTTTCTCCTCTTCCGAAAGGGGTTGGATTACCTCATCGACGACGCGGGTGCCGGCGGCGTAGATGCTGTAGTCGAATTCGTAGGCGGCCACCAGGTCGTTCATGTCAAAGTCGCCCAGGGTGGGCCACAGGTCTTCGTAGAGGAGGGTTCCCTTGCCGCGGGGATAATCGGTGGCGACGCCCGGAATGGCGACCACTTCGGTGAAGTTGCTGGCGGGGGTGATGTAAAACAGCAGGTCATTGAAATCGGCGTCCCCGCTTTCGGTCCGGGTGGGTTGGTTGAGCAGGTCTTCGAAGCCGAGCACGGTGCCGCCCCGTCCGCCCAGGTAATCCGGAAACTGGGTGGGGTAGTTGACGTTGGCCATGTGCTGTTTAAGGCTGCGGGTGACGGTTTCCCCCGTGGCCACGACCGTGGTCGTCACGCGGGTGTCGGGTTCGGGATTGAAGGCCGCGTTCGAAAAGAAGACCCGGTCCGGCAGCCGGATGTCTCCCGTGCCGTCCCACCCGTCGGGAACGATGAACCAACCCAGCGCGCCCCCCACCCGAAATTGTCCGTCGGTTTCCGGTCCCACCAGCGTCACCCGGTCGCCGGGCAGCAACTGGCCCCCGCTGCCAGCCAGCGAGGAATTGGGGAAGACGATCCGGGGTCCCAGCGCCTGGATCGCCGCCAGGCTAGTGGGCGGGTTATCGGCGTCGGGATAATAGTAATAGCCAAGGGCGTTGCGGTGGCTGGCTACTTCCCCCAGAAAAGTGATGGCGACCGTTTGCAGTTCGGTGTTGAAGGGGGCCGGCTGGGGAACGATCCGGAAATCGGAATTGAATTTGCCCAGCGTGACGTACCGTTGTCCCAGCGTGGAGGTGAGTCCGTCGGGAAGTTGGGTGTTGTAATCGTCGGCAAACGCCGCCGGGGGAGACCCGGCGTTGAACACGTAGCAAGGCTTGCCGCCGTTGGTGCCCCCCGAGTTAAAGTCCTGTCCGGTAGCCACCGGGGAAGCCGTCACGTTCGCCGCGTAGGGCCCGTAGGGCGTGATTCCGTCGTTGCAGACTTCCGCTACCCGGGCCCCGGCCGCGCTCCGGATGCGGAAGTCGTACCGGATGCGTCCGCCCACGATGGGTACCACGGCCCCTTCCAGTACCCCGACGTAGTTGCTCTGCACGTACACGTCCCGGTGGGCTTTCGACAAGGGAATGAATGCCCGGAATTCCCCTCCCGGGGACGTGAAACCGCGGGTAATGAGGGTACCTCCTTTGGCTGGTTCCTTGGTGTAGAGGGCGATGTTGCGCATCCGCAGCGGGGACCCGAACGCATCCTGGCCCGTGATGTGAATTTCTACCGGCCGGGCGGTATTGAAATCGAATGACGCGGGAGACGCTGGCGCAACCCGGGGGGGAGTCCGGCCGGGACTTTCGCTCCAATCTTTCCGGCAACCGGACAACGCCAGCGCGGCCATCGCCGACAGCCACAGGAGGTTTTTGGGGGAGGTGAATAGCGCCATCAGCGCGGAGGTGTTCATAGGAGTGGTAGGTTGGCTCGGCATCCGGTTAACGCAAACCGCTGCCAAGAGACAATAACTGTATTTTGCCGCCAAACGCCACGAACCCGGGATTGTGCTCCGAAATTCACGGGACGCGGTTGATGTAAGGTATGGCGGGTATTTACCCGACCAATGCCGCCATTTAATCGTCCGGGCGGCGGTTTTTCGGCGTCTCCCGACGGCGGCAAAAACCCATCCACCGCTGGAAACGGGCGTTAGCGGGCTTCACCCGAAGGTTTTACTGAATTTACCCGGTCCGGGTTATCCGAGCCTGAGTTTAAGGAAGGAAACCGGCAACCGGATTGTATGTTTTGGGACGAAAAAGAGCGGACAACGGGAATTTGGTGAGGGAAGCGGCGCGCGCGCGACTGGTCGCGTTGGGTGGAAAGGTTCGGGAAACGGCCGCTTTCCGGGGCAACGCGCCGGCGG